>NZ_JBFTLO010000003.1:0-299097 GCF_056396485.1 Psychrobacillus sp. 05T411
ACGGACGCTTTCCGTGGGGTGAGTGATGAGCCTTCACCGCCGCTTGCGCGTACGTTGTGAAGTCTCATCTTACTCAGGCAGAGGAACAAAGGCTAAGAACGCCACATCGTGTGGCAACGCCTTCGTGACCAACATCGTGTTGGCCTCCATTGATTTTCGCCGCCCAGCAGTGAAAATCAATGGAAATTGCTAAAATATTGGGATCCTATATTAACAATAAATGGTTGAACGCGACAATCTCCCTTTGAACACGGCAAACTAGTCGAGTAGATGCCGGCCAGACGTGTTCGGCGGGCTTTAAGACATATAATTCCTATAATAGGTCGGAATTATAGTTGTCTCACATCGAGTAAAGAGCCTTTTTGAGAATTGGTCGCCTTCACGAGTAATTTGGTTGCTCTCGTGCTGAATTGGTTGCTTTCACGAGTAATTTGGTTGCTTTCGTAGTAGAACTGGTTGCTCTCAGTGATCGGTTGGTTGCCCTAAGCCATTTACTGGATGCATACAATGGAAAAACTGGGAAATTTTTTGTTTTTTCAACTGGTCTGCACTGATAAGTATGTAGTATCCATTAATTTTCACTTTAACCGGTGGATGTCGTCCTCCCGGCAGTGAAAATCTTAGCGGTTAATAAGATGCTCTATCTCAATAATACGTCTCAATCCTAGTAAACTTGCCATTTTGAGAATTGGTTGCCTTCACGAGTAATTTGGTTGCTTTCGTGTTGATGTAGTTGCTTTCCACATAGAATTGGTTGCTCCCAGTGATCGGTTGGTTGCCCTAATCCATTTATTGGATGAATCCAATGGAAAAACTGGTTGAAACTTTGTTTTTTAATGGGATGGTATTGATAATTGGGTAATTTCCATTGATTTTCGCTACAGGCGTCGACTCCTACCGGATAAGTGAGCAAAATGAGACATCCCAACGTACGCCTAAGGGCGGCGGGGATGGCTCATCGCTTACCCGGTGGAAAGCGTACGACTGTAGCGAAAATCCTTGCGGTCACCTTACCACGCAGTATCCCTATACTGCGCGAGCTAGCCAGTTAATATTGATTGTTACTTTCTTATTCTGTTTTTTTACGAAATGTTGCATTGTATGGTAAACTAGGGAAGATTCTTTTAAATCGGGGGAATTTGATGTGTGGAAATTTTATGGACTAGCGGCAATTGTCATTGCCCTTGATCAGTGGACGAAATGGTTAATTGTTAAAAACATGGAACTATACGAACGTATACCTATATGGGACCCGTATATCGCACTACTTTCCCATAGGAACAAGGGAGCGGCATGGGGAATGCTTCAAGGGCAGTTTGGTATATTTACCATTGTTACGGTTATCGTCATTATCGGGATCATTTATTATTTTCATAAAGAAGCAAAAGGCAAGCCGATGTTTCAAGCCGGTTTAATGATGCTACTTGGTGGCGCAATAGGAAATTTTATCGATCGTTTATGGAGAAAAGAAGTAGTCGACTTTGTCGATGTGTTAATACCAATCATCAATTATGACTTTCCAATTTTTAATGTGGCGGATGCGGCGTTATCAATCGGTGTTGTGATGGTAATACTATTCATCATAAAAGAAGAACGAGCAGAAAAGAAAAAGGTGAAGTAATGGAAGAACTTACATTTGTAATAGAAAAAGAACAAGAAAAAGAGAGAATTGACAAAGCACTAGCCACTTTTGATACGGATTGGTCACGAACGCAAATCCAAAACTTTATAAAAGATGGACATGTGTTGGTTAATAACGACACGGCTAAATCGAATTATAAAGTTAAAGAAGGGGACGTTATTGTTGTTGCGCCTCCTGAAGCAATTCCACTTGATATTGTTGCGGAAAACTTGGATTTACACATTGTCTATGAAGATGAGGATGTAGTCGTTGTTTATAAACCACGTGGAATGGTCGTTCATCCAGCGCCAGGTCATGTAAGTGGTACGCTTGTGAATGGACTTATGTATCAAGTAAAAGATTTATCGGGCATTAACGGCGTATTACGTCCTGGAATTGTTCACCGTATTGATAAAGATACGACTGGATTATTAATGGTTGCCAAAAATGATGTGGCACATGAATCATTAGTTGATCAATTAGTGAAGAAAACAGTAACACGTAAATATACGGCACTTGTACACGGACATATACCGCATGACAAAGGAACAATCGATGCTCCTATTGGACGTGATAAAAAAGAGAGACAAAGCATGGCGGTAGTGGACAACGGGAAGCATGCAGTGACGCATTTCCGAGTATTAGAACGTTTTAATAAATATACACTAGTAGAGTGTCAATTGGAGACGGGCAGAACACATCAAATCCGTGTGCATATGAAATATATTGGGCATCCATTAGCAGGAGATCCAAAATATGGACCGAAAAAAACAATCGACTTTAACGGTCAAGTGTTACATGCAGGCGTATTAGGATTTATACAGCCAAAAACAGGAGAGTATTTAGAATTTTCTTCTCCACTTCCGGAGGATTTCGAAAATTTGATACAAGATTTGAGAAAACAATCCTTGCTAAAAGAAGACTAGTAGCTTATACTGAAAAAAAGAAAATCGAATAGCTTCACCTTTAATAACAGTCCAGAGAGGCTGAGAAGGTATATGTGAAAGTGATTCACTATAGGTCTGCGGACTTTTTTAGTGTAATTCACCCTATTTAATTGCGCGCATACAACCTCTTGGGCAACTCTTGCTCAAGAGGTTTTTTATATTTTTAAAAGGAGGAAATGATTGACCATGGCAGAAAAAGCAAATATTTTAGACGAACAATCGATTAAACGAGCACTTACACGAATTGCACATGAAATTATCGAACGAAACAAAGGGATTGAACAGTGCATTCTCGTCGGGATTAAAACAAGAGGCGCCTTTTTAGCAGAACGACTTGCCAAAAGAATTGAACAGATAGAAGGCACAGCTATCAAAACAGGAGAACTCGATATAACTTTATATAGAGATGACTTATCATTAAAAAATGGTACAGACGAGCCATTAGTTCAAGACGTCGATATCACACATGATGTGACGGGAAAAAAAGTAATACTAGTGGATGATGTGCTATACACGGGACGAACGGTTCGAGCAGCGATGGATGCAGTAATGGATTTAGGGAGACCTGCACAAATCCAGCTAGCTGTTTTAATAGACAGAGGACATAGAGAGCTTCCTATTCGGGCTGATTATGTTGGGAAAAACATTCCGACATCTAGCAGTGAACGAATTATTGTCAAAGTTTCAGAAAAAGATGGTATAGACACTGTCACCATTTTTGAGTAATAAATCTAGGAAAAGGTAGGAAGAATACATGTCAAATACCATATTAGATGTAAATGAAAAACCGTCTGGAGGTCAACTGATCACATTAAGCTTCCAGCATATGTTCGCCATGTTCGGTTCCACCATATTAGTACCACAGCTAGTGGGCTTAAGCCCTTCTATTGCACTACTTACGAGTGGTATAGCGACAATCATATTCTTACTGATTACGAAATTTCAAGTCCCTGCCTATTTAGGATCATCGTTTGCGTTTATCGCTCCTATTATTATTGCGACAAATGGTAAGACAGAACCGGGTAACGCGATGATTGGCGCCATGTTTGTTGGTTTAGTATACGGAATCGTGTCCCTTATTATTTGGAAGAGTGGATATAAATGGATCATGAAGTTATTGCCCGCTATTGTAGTTGGACCGGTAATTATGGTTATTGGTTTAGGTCTTTCAGGGGTTGCGGTAGATATGGCGATGAATATTCCTGTTGAAGGCACAGATTTAAAGGAATATAGTTTTCTACACTTCTCAGCAGCCTTAGTAACACTGTTTACGGCAATCTTCTGTACAATCTATTTTAAAAATATTTTAAGTACAATGCCGATTTTAATCGGATTAGTAGTCGGATATATTTACTCCATAATCATTGGGATCGTTAATTTTGAACCAATAAAAGAAGCAAAGATATTTGCTTTGCCAGACTTCTTAATACCTGGAGTGCATTATGAATTTGAAGTGACTTCTAAGATTCTTCTAGTCATGGTACCGATTGTTATCGTAACGATTTCAGAACATATCGGTCATCAACTTGTACTCGGGAAAGTGGTCAATCGTGATTATATTAAAGAACCGGGTTTACATAGATCTTTGCTCGGTGATGGTTTTGGTACATTTGTCAGCGCATTAATCGGTGGTCCACCAAAGACAACGTATGGTGAAAATATCGGTGTACTAGCAATTACACGAGTGTACAGTGTATATGTCATCAKGGGTGCAGCGGTAATCRCTATCTTACTATCATTCTTTGGAAAAGCAATGGCAGTTATTGCAACCATTCCAACAGCAGTTCTTGGTGGAGTTTCCATTCTTTTATTCGGAATAATAGCTGCAAGTGGTCTAAGAATGCTAGTAGAAGCAAACGTAGACTTTGGTAATAGTAGAAATTTAGTTATCGCATCTGTTATTTTAGTAATCGGAATCGGTGGAGCAAAATTCGTTGTGTCTGAATCTTTAAGCATAGAAGGTATGGCACTAGCCGCGATCATTGGGGTTTTACTAAACTTATTATTACCAGGGAGAAAAGAAGCAGAAAGACAGGATTTAAGAAAAACTGAATAAATAACCTTTTAATGAGTTGAACAGAGAGTCAACAAAAGGTTCGGATAGATTGGTTGGAACTTCACTAAGAGATTCCTAGACTTATCTATGCTTAATCGAACCTTCTTGAGACTTCTCAAGAAGTTTTTTTTATAAAAAAGAGGGGGATTAAGATGGAAAACTTAGTATCGATGAAAGATTTATCCGTAGAACAAATAATAGCTTTATTAAAACGTGCAGAGGATTTTCGAGATGGCGCTACCTCGACTTTGAAAAATAACTATACAATGGCAAATTTATTTTTTGAACCGAGTACTCGGACGAAAATGAGTTTTGAAATGGCAGAACGTAAATTGCAGCTAAATGTGCTCCCTTTCGATTCAGGATTTTCAAGTACATTAAAAGGCGAGACGCTTTACGATACAGTGAAAGTTTTAGAGGCAATTGGAATAGATGCTTTAGTAATCAGACATGAACAAAACAATTTTTTTGAAGATTTAGTAGGGAAAACGAAAGTAGCTATTATAAACGGAGGGGATGGGACTGGGAATCATCCAACCCAAAGCCTTCTCGACATCTTCACTATGTGGGAAGAATTTGGGACAGTACAAGATAAAGTTATTACGATAGTCGGAGATATAGCACATAGTCGAGTAGCAAGATCGAATGCGGATGCCTTAACAAGACTTGGAGCAAAAGTACAATTAGTTTGTCCGACCGAATGGCAAGGAGAGTTCGACTGCCTTCAAAGTTTCGATGAAGTAATTGAATCTAGTGATGTTGTGATGATGCTTCGGGTACAACATGAAAGACATGTAGGAAATGGGATATTTTCCAAAGAAGACTATCATCAAGCATTCGGTTTAACAGTGGAAAGAGAACGAAAAATGAAAGATGGCGCGATTATCATGCATCCAGCTCCATTTAATCGAGACGTTGAAATCGCGAGTGAATTAGTAGAATGTGACCGGTCCAGAATTTTTAAGCAAATGGAAAATGGTGTGTACGTCCGTATGGCAATCACAGAAATGATTTTGAAAGGGAGAGAATAACATGACAAAAATTATTCAAAACGTTCAAATAGTCAACAATGCAGGAGACTTCGAAAAAACTTCGGTTGTTATAAAAGAAGGAAAAATTGCAGAAATCGGAGCAAATGTAAGGGCTGAACATGCAAATGTCATTGATGGAAAAGGAATGCTTCTCTCTCCCGGATTTATCGATGTTCATGTACATTTACGAGAGCCAGGTGGCGAGCAGAAAGAAACGATAGAAACCGGAACGAAAGCCGCTGCTAAAGGTGGATATACAACGATTTGTGCAATGCCGAATACACGACCTGTACCTGATACTGCAGAAAACTTTTCACATGTACTAGATTTAATAGAAACAAATGCATTAGTACGAGTACTGCCATATGCATCGATTACGATACGTCAGGCTGGAAAAGAAAGAACAAATATTGAAGCGTTGAAAACTCTTGGTGCCTTTGCATTAACGGATGACGGAGTTGGGATACAAGCGGCAGGTACAATGCTTGAAGCAATGGAGGAAGCAGCGAAATTTAATATCCCGGTTGTTGCACATTGTGAAGATAATACACTTATTTATGGTGGTGTCATGCATAAAGGAAAAAGAAACGAGGAATTAGGGTTAAAAGGAATCCCTTCCGTTTCAGAATCAGTACATATTGCACGAGATATTTTACTGGCAGAAGCAGCAGGAGCCCACTATCATGTGTGCCATGTAAGCACTAAAGAATCAGTGCGCGTGATAAGAGATGCTAAAAAAGCCGGAGTTCATGTAACAGCAGAAGTAAGCCCTCACCACTTGCTACTTAGTGAAGACGATATTCCATCCAATGATGCTATTTGGAAAATGAATCCTCCGCTTCGAGCAAAAGAGGATATGTTGGCACTTCGTGAGGGTTTACTTGACGGAACGCTAGATTTCGTTGCGACGGATCATGCACCACATACAGAGGAAGAAAAAGCAAACGGCTTTGAGAAGGCTCCATTCGGAATTGTCGGACTAGAGACGGCTTTCCCACTTTTATACACACATTTCGTCAAAACGGGAGAATGGTCATTAAAGCAATTACTCGAATATTTTACGACGAAACCATCGGACGTTTTCGGCTTTGAGTTTGGGAAGCTAGAAGTTGGAGCACCAGCAGATTTAGTTTTAATAGACTTAGAAAAAGAACAAGCAATTGATAAAGAGGCATTTTTATCTAAAGGGAAAAACACACCGTTTGACGGATGGGTATGTACGGGGTGGCCGCAAGTAACCATTTATAAGGGAGAAATCGTTTGGCAGGAGGAGCGCGTATGCCAGTGAGATATTTGCTACTAGAAGATGGAACAGTTTTTAAAGGGAATGCATTTGGAAGTAAAGAAGGAACAGTCGGAGAAGTTATTTTTACTACTGCAATGACTGGCTATCAAGAATCCATTTCGGATCCATCAAACTGTGGACAAATATTAACTTTTACGTATCCAATGGTCGGCAACTACGGGGTTAACCCGGAAGATATTGAATCTATTGATCCTGCACTTTCAGGAGTCGTAGTAAGAGAGCTTGCAGCACAGCCGTCCAACTTTAGAAGTCAAAATACATTACATGAATTTTTAGAAGCAAAAAATGTCCCGGGAATTGAAGGAATAGATACACGTAAATTAACACGTATTATCCGCAATCACGGTTCTTTAAAAGGAAAGCTTACAAAAGCTGGAGAAGAAGTGAATATAGCGCAAGAAATAGAAAAATTAAAAGCAACAGTTATTCCAACAAATGTCGTTCAACAAGTTTCCATCACTCGTCCATACCCAAGTCCAGGCCGTGGAAAAAGAGTCGTGTTAGTTGACTTCGGTATGAAACACGGTATTTTAAGAGAATTAAATAAACGAGATTGCGACATTATTGTTGTTCCATATAATACATCTGCAAAAGAAATTTTAAGCATGTTCCCAGACGGTGTGATGCTATCAAATGGACCTGGAGATCCAACTGATATTCCGGAAGCAATAGAAATGGTGAAAGAAATTATCGGGCAAGTTCCGATTTTCGGAGTATGTCTTGGGCATCAGCTAATTTCTCTTGCAAGTGGGGCTACTTCATTCAAACTGAAATTTGGGCACCGCGGAGGCAATCATCCGGTAAAAGATTTGATAACCGGAAGAACAGAGCTTACATCTCAAAACCATGGCTATGCAATTGATGCAGAATCTATTGCGGGTACTGGTTTAGAAATTACCCATATTGCCTTAAATGACGGTACTGTAGAAGGAGTAAAACATAAAAAATTCCCAGTTTATTCTGTACAGTTCCATCCAGAAGGTTCATCTGGCCCTGAAGATTCTACGCACTTATTTGACCAATTTATCGAATTAATGAATGCCAATGAGCAAAAGGGGAGTTCTTATGCCTAAACGTAAAGATATCGAAACAATTTTAGTAATTGGTTCTGGACCAATTATCATCGGTCAGGCTGCAGAATTTGACTACGCTGGAACGCAAGCCTGCATTTCATTGAAAGAAGAAGGATACCGAGTAATTCTTGTAAACTCAAATCCTGCCACGATTATGACGGATACAGAAATTGCAGAAAAAGTATATATCGAGCCAATTACTTTAGAGTTTGTAAGCAAAATCATTCGTAAAGAACGACCGGATGCAATTTTACCTACGCTAGGTGGTCAAACAGGATTGAATATGGCGATTGAACTTGATGAATCTGGTATTTTAGATGAATTAGGGATTGAAATTTTAGGTACGAAGCTAGAAGCAATTCACAAAGCGGAAGACCGTGATTTATTCCGAAAATTAATGAATGAACTTGGGGAACCGGTACCAGAGAGCGATATTATTCATAATATGGACGAGGCCAAAGCATTCGTTGAACGAATCGGATACCCAGTAATCGTACGTCCTGCTTTCACTCTAGGTGGAACAGGTGGCGGTATTTGTCATAATGATGCAGACTTATTAGAAATCGTAACAAGCGGCTTAAAGTATAGCCCAGTAACACAATGTTTACTTGAAAAGTCAATCGCAGGATATAAAGAAATAGAATACGAAGTAATGCGCGACTCTGCGGATAATGCAATCGTCGTGTGTAATATGGAAAACGTCGATGCAGTAGGAATTCACACAGGAGATTCAATCGTAGTTGCTCCGACGCAAACACTATCTGACCGTGAAAACCAAATGCTGCGTAATGTATCACTAAAAATTATTCGAGCATTAAAAATTGAAGGTGGATGTAATGTGCAATTAGCACTTGATCCGCATAGTTTCCATTACTATATTATCGAAGTGAACCCACGAGTTAGCCGATCATCGGCACTGGCATCAAAAGCAACGGGTTATCCAATTGCAAAACTTGCGGCAAAAATTGCAGTTGGGCTGACATTAGACGAAATGATGAACCCTGTTACAGAAAAAACATACGCATGTTTTGAACCGGCACTAGACTATATCGTAGCGAAGATTCCAAGATGGCCTTTCGATAAATTCGAGTCAGCTAAACGTAATTTAGGAACTCAGATGAAAGCTACTGGAGAAGTAATGTCTTTAGGTCGTACTTTTGAAGAAGCAATTTTAAAATCAGTTCGTTCGCTTGAAACTGGACACTTCCATCTCGAGATGAAAAATCCCGAATCCATTACAGATGAGTGGATGGAAAAGCGTATTCGCCGAGCTGGTGACGAGCGATTATTTTTCATCGGTGAAGCACTTCGCAGAGGAGTATCTGTGGAACAAATTCATGAGTGGAGCCAAATCGATTTATTTTTCTTAAATAAACTTCAAAATATTGTGCAGTACGAAAAAGAAATTCAAGCAAATCCATTTGATCAAGAAGTCTTATACAAAGCAAAACGTATGGGCTTTGCAGATAAAACAATAGCAAAATATTGGGATGTAGATGAGATTGAAGTGTATAACTTTAAAAAAGAAAATGGCATCGTTCCCGTTTACAAAATGGTGGATACTTGTGCAGGAGAGTTCGAATCAGAAACCCCATACTTTTACGGAACGTATGAAGAAGAAAATGAATCCGTCCGCACAGAAAAAGAAAGTGTCATCGTACTTGGTTCAGGTCCGATTCGCATAGGTCAAGGGGTGGAATTTGACTACGCTACGGTTCACTCTGTATGGGCTATTAAAGAGGCAGGATACGAAGCAATCATAATAAACAACAACCCAGAAACTGTTTCGACAGACTTCTCCATCTCAGATAAATTATACTTCGAACCATTAACGGTGGAAGATGTCATGCATATCGTAGACTTAGAACAACCAAAAGGTGTAGTCGTACAATTCGGTGGGCAAACGGCGATCAACTTAGCTGCTGCTTTGGAAGAAAGAGGAGTAAAAATTTTAGGTACAGCACTCGAAGATATTGACCGTGCAGAAAACCGAAATGAGTTTGAAGCTGCTTTACATGAAATGGATATTCCTCAGCCACTTGGTAAAACGGCGGTTTCAGTAGAAGAAGCAGTAGTGATTGCAAATGAAATTGGCTACCCGGTTCTAGTTAGACCTTCTTATGTACTTGGTGGACGCGCCATGCAAATCGTCTACACTGAAGAAGAGATTAAACATTATATGGAGCATGCAGTAGATGCAAGTCCAGAAAAACCAGTGTTAATCGACCGTTATTTAACTGGTACAGAAATCGAAATAGATGCCATTTGTGATGGAGAACATGTATTAATACCAGGAATTATGGAGCATATCGAACGCGCAGGAGTCCACTCTGGTGACTCGATTGCAGTTTATCCGCCACAAAAGCTGTCACAGCAGCATGTTAATACACTAGTGGACTATACAACGAGACTTGCAAAAGGGTTAAAAATTGTCGGGTTAATGAATATCCAGTACGTCATCTCAAAAGATGAAGTATATGTCATTGAAGTAAACCCACGTTCGAGCCGCACTGTACCATTTTTAAGCAAAATTACATCCATCCCAATGGCCAATATCGCAACAAAAGCGATTTTAGGTCAATCCATTGTCGAACAAGGCTACACTCCAGGACTCGCACCGAATAGACAAGGTGTATATGTAAAAGTACCAGTATTTAGCTTTGCCAAGCTTCGCCGAGTAGATATTACGCTTGGACCAGAGATGAAATCGACTGGGGAAGTAATGGGGAAAGACATCACGCTAGAAAAAGCATTATATAAAGGCTTAGTAGCAGCTGGTATGGAAATAAAGGATCACGGCTCCGTTTTAATGACCATTTCAGATAAAGATAAAGAAGAAGGAACGGAAATCGCAAAAAGATTCCATAATATTGGCTTCCGCATAATTGCGACAGCTGGAACTGCAAAAGCAATTCAACAAGCGGGTATTCCAGTAGATATCGTTGATAAAATTGGGTCCAAAGGGACAACAATATTAAATGTTATTCAAAAAGGAGAAGCCCAATTTATCATCAACACATTAACCAAAGGAATGCAACCAGAACGTGATGGTTTCCGCATTCGAAGAGAATCGGTTGAAAACGGTATTCCATGCTTAACATCTTTAGATACGGCTGAAGCAATGCTACGTGTCATTGAATCCATGACATTTTCAACAGAAACAATGAAATTTGAGGAGGTTCGTTCATGATTAGACAAGGACAAATGCAAGTCGTCAAGCAGCAGCAAATTGCGACGAACATATTCGAATTAACATTAATTGGACAACAAGTATTAGATATGAAGCAACCAGGTCAATTTGTCCATTTACGTGTGTCTGATCAAATGGAACCATTGCTTAGAAGACCGATTAGTATTTCGTCCATCGATAAAGAAACGTTAGAGTTTACAATGATTTATCGTGCAGATGGAAGAGGAACGATGCTTCTTTCAGAAAAAAAATCAGGAGACCAAGTCGATGTACTTGGTCCTCTTGGAAATGGGTTTCCGATAGATGGGATAGAACCTGGTCAGACTGCCTTACTAGTTGGAGGAGGAATTGGCGTACCACCACTTTATGAGTTATCGAAAAGACTTGTAGAAAAAGGCGTAAAACCAGTTCATGTACTCGGATTCCAATCAAAAGATGCAGTGTTTTACGAAAGGGAATTCAGGCAGCTAGGAAAAACGCATATTGTAACAGCTGATGGTAGCTATGGTCATAAAGGGTTTGTCACAAATGTATTAGAAACACTTGAAGATGATTTTGCCGTTTACTATAGTTGTGGACCAACGCCAATGCTTAAAGCACTTGAAGAAATGTATCCAGGAAAAGAAGGATATTTATCTTTCGAACAGCGCATGGGTTGTGGAATTGGTGCTTGCTTTGCATGCGTATGTGAGACGACAGAAAAGACAAAAGCCGACTATGTAAAAGTTTGTTCAGATGGTCCAGTATTTCAGTCAGGAGTGGTTCGAGTATGAATAGATTAGCGGTTGAATTGCCAGGACTATCATTGAAAAATCCAATCATGCCAGCTTCTGGTTGCTTTGGTTTTGGAAAAGAATATGCAAAATTGTATAATCTATCTCAGCTAGG
Organism: Psychrobacillus sp. 05T411; assembly: GCF_056396485.1. Taxonomy (NCBI): domain Bacteria; kingdom Bacillati; phylum Bacillota; class Bacilli; order Caryophanales; family Bacillaceae; genus Psychrobacillus; species Psychrobacillus sp. 05T411. The sequence goes on from NZ_JBFTLO010000003.1 coordinate 12,113, forward strand.
TGCAATTATGATCAAAGCAACAACATTAGAAACAAGACTTGGAAATCCGACACCACGTGTAGCAGAAACACCTGCGGGAATGTTGAATGCAATCGGGTTACAAAATCCAGGTTTAGAAAAAGTAATGGAGAATGAACTTCCTTGGTTAGAGCAATATGATGTGCCTATTATCGCAAATGTAGCTGGAACATTAATGGAAGACTATGTTGCTGTTGCGAAAAGCATTTCACAAGCACCGAATGTGCATGCACTTGAGTTAAATATCTCTTGTCCAAATGTGAAGCAAGGTGGCATTACATTTGGAACGGACCCAGTAGTTGCAGAAGAATTAACTAGGGCTGTGAAAGAAGTTTCATCTGTGCCGGTTTATGTAAAACTTTCACCGAATGTGACAAATGTACATGAAATTGCAAAAGCAGTTGAAGCAGGTGGAGCAGACGGAATTACGATGATTAATACATTACTTGGCATGCGTTTAGATACGAAAACAGGTAGACCAGTTATAGCGAACGTAACAGGAGGATTATCTGGTCCAGCCATTAAACCAGTTGCTCTACGTATGGTCTATGATGTGGCAAAACAAGTGTCGATTCCGATTATAGGAATGGGCGGAATTTCAACGATTGATGATGTAGTAGACTTTTTATCTGCTGGAGCAAGTGCGGTTGCAGTAGGTACAGCAAACTTTGTCGATCCATTTATTTGTCCGAATTTGATCGAACAGCTTCCAGAAAAATTAGATGAACTAGGATTTGAAACAGTTTCAGAATTAGTTGGAAGGAGTCATCGATTATGAAAAATAGTCCAATTATTGCATTAGATTTTGCTTCAGCAGAAAGTGCATACCAGTTTTTATCCCCTTTTGGGCAGTCGTTATTTGTGAAGGTAGGGATGGAACTTTATTTACAAGAAGGTCCTGCTATCGTCTATAAGTTGAAAGAAATGGGACATGATGTGTTTCTCGATTTGAAATTGCATGATATTCCAAATACAGTAGGGCAGGCCATGAAAGGGCTCGCTCGATTAGGAGCAGACTTAGTTAACGTCCACGCTGCTGGTGGTGTGGCAATGATGGCCGCAGCTCGAGAAGGAATAGAAGCAGGCACAACAGCTGGCAATAAAAGACCATCTATTATCGGTGTAACACAGCTAACGTCCACATCTGAAAAACAAATGCAAGAAGAGCAACTGATTCAAACAACAATTGATGCATCCGTAGTCCACTACGCGAAATTAGCAAAAAGTGCTGGTTTAGATGGCGTCGTAAGTTCAGTTCTTGAAGCGAAGAAAATTGTGGAAGCATGTGGCAATGAATTTTTGAGAGTAACACCAGGAATACGTTTAGCAGAAGGGGAGGCACACGATCAAATTCGTGTAGCGACACCGTCAAACGCTAAAACACTAGGTTCATCGCATATCGTCGTAGGGCGTGCAATTACAAAAGCAGAAAATCCTGTACAAGCTTATGAAAACATATTAAAGATGTGGGAGGAACAAGCATGACATTAGAGAACACAATAGCAAAAGCATTGCTCGAAGTAGGAGCAGTCGAATTAAAACCAAACGATCCTTTCACATGGGCATCCGGCATCAAATCACCAATCTACTGTGATAACCGTATTACGATGTCATCTCCTGCAATTCGCAAAGAAATTGCAAAAGGGCTAGCCGAAGCAATCGAGAAAAACTTCCCAGAAACTGAAGCGGTAGCAGGCACAGCGACAGCGGGTATCCCACATGCAGCATGGGTAAGTGATGTATTGGAACTCCCGATGATGTATGTTCGTTCGAAAGCAAAAGAACACGGTCGCGGCAATCAAATTGAAGGAAAAATCATCGTAGGACAAAAAGTAGTGGTTATTGAAGATTTAATTTCAACTGGAGGAAGCAGCTTAGTAGCCGTAGAAGCACTACAAAAAGAAGGTTTCGAAGTGCTTGGAGTAGTAAGCATTTTTACATACGGACTTCCGAAAGCAGAGCAAGCTTTTAAAGAAGCAGGCATTTCATTTGTGAGCTTAACGAATTATGATGCATTAACAAACGCTGCCAAAGATGCGGGTACAATTGCAGAATCAGACTTGCCAATGCTTTCAAAATGGCATAAAGATTTAAAAGAAGGATTGTTGAAATAAATAGTAAAGACATTCACTTATAGACTGGTGAATGTCTTTTTTTAGATTGTAAATTATTCTATTAGATAATAATAAAAGAAACTAAACTTAATCGAACATTTTTCCAAAATGTAGTATAGTGAAAGAGAAGATTATAGAAAATATGGAAGTATGTTATAAGGTTCTTATTGAATTAAATACAAAATAAAAAATGGGGGAATGTTTGAAAATGTCGACACCGAAAGTATTAAAGTGGGTAACAGGTGGACTTGAAGCACTTTTAGGTATACCAATTCTAGGAGCTACCATTATAATAAGTTTTTTATGGACACCTTTGCTTCTTATGCTAATACTTCATATTATTACGCTAGTTTTCACTAAAAAGGAAGACGGATCCATAACAGGTAGTGTATTAGGCATTGTTACGTCTTGTATTGCATGGAGTCCATTTGTTGGGATGATTATGCATATACTTTCTGCAATATTTTTAATGATTGATGCTGCTAAACCGGAAAATAGGAATACTGATTTTGCATAACATGGTACTTTTATAGAAAAGAAAAAGACGTTCACTAGCTTCATTTTTGAACGTCTTTTTTGCGCTTCATTTATTAGCTATTGACTTACCTATGCTTCGAGATGTTAAAGAATCATTTAAAAATAGGCAATTTCTTTAACACAGCACAAACTGGAAGAGCTATACACATACCTACAACAACTTGAACTAGATTTCCAGGAATAGAACCTAATGGTATAATCCAACTACCAAATATAACCCGTTCGCAAATATAATATACTGCTAACATAAAAGGAACCGAACAGATTGTTCCGACTAGATTGAAGACATAACTGTTTCCATTACGGCCATTTGACCAAGCAATTTTCCCCACAATATATCCTTGTAAACCGCGAGCTACAATAGTGAAAGGCGCCCACAATGTCCATCCCATCATTAAATCGAATAACCCCATCCCAACAGCTCCCGCAATTGCCCCTTTTTTAGGCCCAAATAAAATAGAGGCGATAAAGAGCATGCCAGTTCCAAGATGAACTAAACCGCCGTTTGCTGAAATAGGCAATTTAATATTTAATAAAACTGTTGCAACAAACACGAGCGCAATTAACATGGAAGTGATGATTAAGTCGGTCGTATTTGATCTCGAATAAGTTTTTATAGTGTTCATAATTTTATACCTTTCTTTCCTTTTGTRTTTGTCAATAACTTTATCAAAGTTTTGGCACTTGTAAAAGCGTCAGTTTGAAACAAAACTTAATGGTCAGTTTTTTCATCCGATGAAATAAAATCATTTTTAAAACAATTAAAAAAGCGAGATATTCAACAATTAACTTGTCGAATATCTCGCTAAAAAAAGCAGTATTATTTTGTGTAGTTATCAAAATAACCTTGGATGAAAACGATAGGCGTCCCTTTGTCGCCGCTTCCAGAAGTTAAGTCAGATAAGGAACCGATAAGATCTGTTAGCTTTCTAGGAGTTGTCCCTTGTGCTTCCATCGATCCTACAAGATCTTCATTTTTGTTGTTAATAAACTCAGAAATAGCTTGTTTCAGTTCTTCGCCTCTTAAATCCGCAAAATTATTATCTGCAAGATATTTTAATTTCACTTCATTTGGTGTACCGTCAAGACCTGCTGTATAAGCAGGGGATACAACTGGATCTGCAAGTTCCCAAATCTTACCCACTGGATCTTTAAATGCGCCATCTCCGTACACCATAACTTCTACGTTTTTACCTGTTTTTTCTTTTAGTATTTGCTGTATATTATCAACGAGTGGTTGACAATTACGCGGGAAAAGTTTCACGCTATCTTCTGTTGATTTATTTGATCCTAGTAGACCATATGCTTCATTAAATCCACTACCATCAATAGATGTTGATAAGATGTCATCAAGGCCGAAAATTTTCTCTCCACCATTTGCTTTCAAAATTCTCTTCGTTCTGAATCTTGTGTGGATATCACAAGTAAGTACATTTTTTGTGTAATCTAAAATGGTTTTCGCATTATTGGAGAAAATAACTTCACAATCCACACCGAATTCTTCGATTAATGATTTATAATACTCAATATAATCGACTCCAGTAAAGGTATGCTTAATATAGCCAAAATGATCACGGAATTGTTTTTCAGTTAGAACATCCGTCCAAGGATTAATGCCCTTTTCGTCAAGTAAATCTATGTCTACCAAGTGATTGCCAACTTCGTCCGATGGATAGCTTAGCATTAATACAACTTTTTTAGTACCTTTCGCTATTCCGCGAAGGATGTTTGCAAATCGATTACGACTTAAAATAGGGAAGATAACACCAACTGTTTCCTCTCCAAATTTCGACTGTACATCTTGTGCAATATGATCAATCGTTGCATAATTTCCTTGTGCACGAGCAACAATGGATTCTGTTAATGTAACGATATCTTTATCTTGAATCGTAAATCCTTCTACCTCTGAAGCTTTTAGCACGCTATCTACAACGATTTCTTCGATTTGATCTCCCTGATTGATAATTGGGCAACGAAGGCCTCTTACAACTGTTCCAACAACTCTTTCCAAAATGATCGCTCCTTAATAAGCATAAAAGTAAAAGCCTCCGGCGAATGCCACAGGTTTTTCTCGAGCAAGATCAAGAAAAATTTGGGCGGCAAATACGCCGGGGCACATTTGATTAATTCCTACTTGTACTATACATGAAATTAATGGTATAAGTAAAATGAATATATAATATAGTAGATATAAGAGGTGCTTATATGGTAAGTAAATTAGATTTATATAAAGTGTTTTTTAAAGTCGCTCTTTGTAAAAGCTTTTCAAAGGCTGCAAAAGATCTCTATATGACACAACCAGCTGTTAGCCAGTCCATCATGCAGCTGGAAAGAGAATTAGATATCCGTCTTTTTAATCGAACACCAAGAGGAGTAACATTGACAAATGAAGGGAGTCTTCTATTTGAGTATGTGAGCTCCGCTATGAATTTAATCGATGTTGGGGAAGAAAAGATGTTTGAATTTAAGCATTTAACAGCTGGGGAATTGAAAATAGGCGTCGGGGATACTATTTCTAGATATTATTTGCTTCCATATTTAGAAGCTTTTCATATGAAGTATCCGAATATTAAGTTCAAGATTGAGAACGGCACGACACTGGAGCTTTGTTCGCTATTAAAATCAGGAGCAGTTGATATTGCGATTTGTAATTTTCCCCTGGAAGATTCTACATTAGAACAAATTCCATGTATTGATATTCATGACGTGTTTGTGTGTGGAGAAAAATATAATAAGCTATTATCTCACCCAATAAGTCTAGAAGAAGTTGTGAAACTTCCATTAATATTGTTGGAACCAAGTTCAATTTCTAGAAAATATGTGGAAGATTATATATTATMCAAAGGGATAAAAATAGCTCCTGAATTTGAATTAGGATCTCATGATTTATTATTAGAATTCGCTCGAATCAATCTAGGGATAGCATGTGTAACAAAAGAATTTTCCAAGGAGTATATAAACAAAGGATTATTATATGAAGTACCTTTAGTGGAAAAAATTCCAAAAAGAAATATTGGTGTATGTTATTTAAAGAGTGTGTCCTTATCCCAAGCGTCGAAAAAGTTTGTGGAGATAATAGAAAATAGACAGACTTAATAAAGTGATGCAATAGGTTATTCATGTTTTAAGTACTTGTAGAGTATACTTTATTAGGGTATTATTACTAATATTTAACGGGGAATTTAGAAGGCGAGAGAGATAAATATGAAAATCATAACAGTTGAAAATATCGTCCGTACATTTTCATTTAATGTGTTAACAGGATTGGATCAGTTACATCGTGTACTGAAAAAATCGAAAGTCCGTCGACCAGGGTTAGAGTTTATGGATAAATTCGATTTTATAGCCAATGAACATGTCCAAATATTAGGGAAAAATGAAATTAATTATTTACATACACTTTCAGAAAAAGAGTGCAAACTACGCATTGGCAATATCGTTCAATACGATCCGCCGTGTATTATCATCACATCCAATCAAGAAGAGCCACTTGGATTAATCCATTATTGTGTGGAAAAAAAGATTCCAGTATTACGAACGAAGGACTCGACAAGTGAGGTAAGTGCGAAACTAGATGCTTATGTGGTAAAAGCGATGGCAGAAGAAATTGCCATTCATGGTGTTTGTGTGAATGTAGCTGGAATGGGTATTTTGTTGCGCGGCAAATCAGGTGTTGGGAAAAGTGAAACGGCTCATACGCTAATCGGACGTGGGCATCGTTTAGTAGCAGATGATATCGTCGTGTTGAAAAAGCTAAGCCCGCAAACATTACTCGGCTCGCATAATGAAAAAAACAAAGAATTTCTTGCTTTGCGAAGTATTGGTTTACTAAATGTCGTACGTTTATATGGAAGAGCTGCATTCCAAGATGAAACACGAATTGCACTAGATATCGAGTTAACTAAATGGGAACATAATGCATTAAATAACGAACTAGAATTGGAAACGAAATTTATAGAATATATGGGAGTACAAATTCCACATATTCAAATTCAATTACAGCCAGGTCGGGATGTTGCTGGATTAATAGAAGCAGCGGCAAATAACTGGTATTTGAAGCAGCAAGGCTATAGCGCGGCCGAAGAATTCGTGAAACGTTTAGAGCAAGATTTCGATAAGTAAAGCAAATTGTAAATAAGATACTAGACAAAAGGATAAATCAGTAAATACTTTCTAAAACGGGACATCCTCGAAAGTGCGGGATGTCCCGTTTTCTACTTAATCAACTGTAACGGAAAGTTCTTTTACTCGTAAGGATGGGGAACCGTAACCGCCCGGCCGGAAATTTAGGTCGGATCCAATCTCTTCGATATCATTGATAAAATCGAAGAAGTTACCAGCAATTGTCATCTGTTTAACAGATGTTGAAATTTTGCCGTCTTTAATATGGAATCCGGCTGCAGCAACCGAAAAATCTCCAGAAACCGTATTTGTACCCGAATGAAGTCCCGACAAATTCGTAATGAGAACTCCGTTTGCTATGGATGCAATTAGATCAGCCTTGCTTTTTTTACCTGGTGCAATGTACATATTCAGCGGTGCTATAGTGAGTGTGCTTTTATAAGATGCTTTATGTGCATGACCTGTTGTTTCTACACCATCTAATTTTGCCGTTTTTCGATTATGGAGTAGTGTTTCAAGAAGGCCATTTGAAACTATATTCCTTGTTTTTGCAGCCACACCTTCTCCATCGAAATTCGATCCAGCAAAAGCGTCTGGGTGGAAGGGATCATCGAGCAATGTAAAGACATCAGATGCAATTTTTTGCCCGACTTTTCCTTTTAAAAGCGATTGATCTTTTTGCGTGTTTTCAGCTGAAAAAATTGGTGTAAACGTTGCAAGTAACGATGCGGCTGCGTCATGTCGCATAATAATTGGATATCTTCCAGCTGGAATAGATTGCTCGCCAAGATTAGCCAAAGCTTCTTCTGCCGCTTCTTTTGCAATGTTATCTGCATCGAGAGAACTAAAATCACGCGTCAACTTAATGAAACTACCTGTTTTCATTTCTTCTCCATCTTTTACGACTGTGGATAGGAAAATGACTAATCCATTCTTTTTTTCTTTCAATGAAAGACCTTTATTGTTTGCCAGCATGCGGTCTCCTGAGAAATCTTGTAGAACGCAGTAGTTCAGAGTTACAATCCGAGGATCGTATGCGAGCACTTTCTTTTCAATAGACTTAATAAGTTCAATCTTTTCTGGAATTTGAATTTTGGCAAGTTCTTCACTGTAAAACGAATGATTATTGTATTTTATACTGCCTCCGAAAATATCTGATCCATCGTCTTCATCAAGGACGTCTGCATTTGCTTTTGCACTATCAATTAAAAATAGGATTGAATCTTCATCAATTTTTTCCGTATAGGCATAGCCCATTTTTCCGTTATAAAGGCCTCGCAACCCAAGACCGCCATCTTCAGAGGTTTCGTAGCTATCGATTTCTCCTTCAAAAATCATACATTGGAATGATTCCGAACGTTCATAATACACTTCAGCTTCCTTGAAACCAGCGTCTATTGCCTTACTTAGTAATTTTTCTTGAAACTCAGTGATATGCATGTTTTATTCCCCCTTTGTCCCACCGACTGTAATTTCACTAATGCGAATCATCGGCTGTCCGACATTTACTGGAAGGCTTCCACTTATAGACCCGCACATTCCTGCACCATGGGCAAGATTATTGCCGACTTTATCAACTAGCTGCAATGTTTTCGCTCCGTTTCCAATAAGTGTTGCCCCTCGTACTGGGCGATCAATTTTCCCGTTTTTCACAAGGTAAGCCTCCGAAACAGCGAAATTATAATCTCCTGTTGCTGGATTTACGGAGCCTCCACCCATATATTTTGCATATAGCCCCTTTTCAGTCGATGTAATAATTTCTTCTGGGGTCGATGTCCCCGGTGCAATATACGTATTTGTCATACGAGATGTGGGGTTGAATCGGTACGACTCACGTCGGGAAGATCCAGTTGCTTCTGCATTCATACGACGGGCATTAAATTTATCGATAAGATAACCTTTTAAAATGCCGTTTTCGATTAAGACGTTTTTGGGTGTCTTTTCGCCTTCATCATCGATATTTAAGGAACCCCATTCATTGGGTAGAGTACCGTCATCAATGTAGGTCACGATTTCGGGCGCAACTTTTTCACCTATCCGATTTGCGAAAACAGAATTATTTTTTGCAACAGAAGTAGCTTCTAGTCCGTGTCCACACGCCTCGTGAAAAATAACGCCACCAAATTCATTATCAATAATGACAGGGAATTTTCCACTCGGACATTCATCCGCTCCAAGCATCGTTATAGCAATGCGTGATGCTTCTCCCGCATAATGATCTAAATCTAATTTTTCGATAAATTCAAATCCTGCATGTGCTCCTGGTCCGTAAAATCCTGTCTGCATTTCCACACCGTCAGAAGCAGTTGCTTGTATAGATAGTCTACTATGGACTCGAGTATCTTCCACAAATTTTCCTTCTGAATTAGCAATTAGTACATGTTGTTCTTCGTCTATATAGCGTAGCCCAACTTGTCGTATTCGTTCATCGTAATTTCTAGCAATCTCGTTTGCCTTTCTCATTACGGCTACTTTCCTAGCATGTTCCACAGTTTTTGGCATTTGTTCAATTTGGTGAATAGGCTGGAATATTTCTTTTCGGAGTGGGTGAAGCGTTCCATTTACTCCATCTTTAATAGCAAGTGCTGCCCGTTTTGCTGCTAGTAGCAAGCCTTCTTCTGAAAAATCAGTCGTATAAGTGTAGATACTTTGCAGACCTGAAAAAATACGAATGCCAACTCCAAAATCACGACCAGATATACTTTTCTCTAACTTTCCGCTTTGCAATTCCAGTCTGTTTACATACTTATCTTCTATGAATACTTCCGAAAAATCACCGCCATTGGAGAGTGCGGCTTCTAACACATTTTCAATGATGGATTGTTTGATCATATTTGTTTCCCCCTTCAACTTATAATTATAGCTCAATGCTTATATGAAAACACTTAATAGAAATATAATTCAGTATTTTCAGTTACTATGTGTTGTGGTTTTAACGCTTTCTTTTTCAGTTTCGTCGCTTAATTCGATTTGAGCTTTCCGGAAGAGGGGGAGCAGTTGTGGTTAATTGTAGATTGTAGCACGGCGGTTTTCTTTTAATGGACTATCAGAATCCCGCCATGTCTCTTCAAAAGAAATCATACATATTTGATTTTGCTATTACTTCAGTCATTGGAATTCCCAAGTGTTGCGCCGTCTCTTGATAGGACATTGGACAGGAGCTTGAAACTAGTTCATGAATATAATCCATTTGGGATTCCCATTCACTAGTATCCATCCTATCATATCTATAAAAATACACTTCTTGCAATGCAGCATGATATTCTGTTGCTTCCGTTTTAACATCGACGGAAAACTTTTCAAGAAATTCATGCCCTAGGAAATTCGAATCCTTTACTCTTACTACTTCCATTTTCATTGAAAACTCCTCCTCTTTTTCATTATTATAGAACACACATTCCATTTATTCGAATATTTCGACATATACATATTTAAAAAACATGCCACCTCAATTTACGGTGACATGTTTTTTTGTTATTGAAGAATATTTGGGGTAGTTGTGTTTTTAGCAGCTGTTTTGGATGCAGCGTCTATTACAGAAGAATCAATTGTTATTTTTGCGTCAGTTTTTTGCGTGTTATTACTATTTGGGGAAGTGGCTTGCTTTTTTGCATTGTTGTTTGAAGCTGAAGTTGTTTTCGTATAGTCCGCATTTGCAGAAGCATTTTTGTTACCAGTTGAGGATACATTTGCGGTATTCTGTGTGCTAGCATTCGCATTAGAAGTCGTTGTTTTGTTCGATGTTCCGCTCGTCGCAGCTGCTTGTTTTCCACCGCTATTTCCTCCAGTAGCATTTGGGGATCCAGCCATAGATGCTACATCGTTTATCATTTGCCCAACTTTCGGTGCTACAGTTTGAGCCATATCACCAATTGTTTGAGCAGCCGTACTACTCGCCATTTGTTGGGACGAATTTGCACTGGTTAGTTTTTGAGCGATATTCCCGACCATTTGCATGAGATTTCCACCCATTTGCCCAGTACTGCTATTGGAAGCACTTTGTTGGGATCCTGTTGTGCTACTCATGGATGCCCCGGCTCCAGCAGAAGCACTTTGCGAAGTATTCTCACTCATCATTTTGTCCATCATAGTACTCATCGCTTTTGTTGGACAAAATTTAGTGGCGCCTTCTGCCGCTTTCATGGAACCAAATAAAACAAGCATTCTCCCTATTCTGCTTTTAGGATCCCGCAATAATTTAACAGTACCATAAGCGGTTAGGACGGAGCCCAACATGAAACGGGTATAGGCAGTACTTGGACTAAGGTTTTGTTGACTTTTTGTCATCTGTGTAATTCCTCCATTCTGTATTTAAACCATGTTTTCATTGCCTTATTCGTTTCAACTTTATAGTCCCCAATCCTATATAAATTATGTGTTTTTGTTCGAGAAGCGTGTTGCTCATTCATTTTTCATCATTTGTTCTTGTGCCATTCTTATCATTTCTTTCACCATACTGCCACCAATTGGTCCGCCTATTTTTCCGGCTTGTTCAGCTGTAAGTTTGCCGTTATATCCCTTTTTTAATGGAATACTTAGTTCTTCTGCAATTTCGTATTTAACATCATTTGGTTTGTCCATATTTACATCGTAGCCTTGTTCTTTCATCACACGAGCCTTTAGTTTGTCTAATTCTTCTCGAGCAGAGGGAACTAATATTTTATTTCTATTTGCCATTTGTTTCACTCCTTTGCTTATTAGTATTTCCGGTAAATGAACGATTACACGTATTTTAATAAAAGGATGATTAATCTTTCCTTCTTTTGATAATTATGATTAACTAGTTACATAACTTGAAAAAAAAGAATGCGAAAGGAGCGAAACTAATGGAGAAAACTACATTTGCAATAATCGGAACAGGAGTTGTGGGAGAACGTATTATTAATCAGATTATAGCTCATCCTAATTGCGAAATCGTATCTGTATTTGATGAAAATAAAACAAGGCTAGATGAAATTTCAACAAAGTACCAGCTTCCGATTGCAGAATCTTTAGAAATGCTTCTATTAACGCGTCCAGATTGGGTTTATATCGGTACTCCTCCTGTAAGCCACGCGCCTCTATCCGAACAAATAGCAGCATATGGATTGAACATTCTTTCTGAAAAGCCACTTGCTCATGACGTGAAGGATGGGATGCGGATGGTAAAAGTAGCAGCTGAAGCTAATGTACAAACAGCCATGCATTTTCCGTTAATGTATAGTCCGGTTGTACATAGTCTCAAGAATACATTAGCTACAAAAGAACTTGGTGATATCGTTCGCATTGAATTGCATACATACTTACCAAACTGGCCGAGAAAATGGCAACAAAATCCTTGGATCGGCACAAGGGAACAAGGTGGTTTCATAAGAGAAATATTTCCACATTATCTTCAACTTATGTATCATCTTTTCGGAAACATCACAATTTCCTCGCATATGACGACTTATCCAGCAGACGTCGATCTTTGTGAGACGGGTGTAACAGCGTTAGCTAAAACAGAAAGCGGAATACCAATTGTTCTAAATGGTTTGTCTGGAGTTGGACAAGAAGAACGTCTTGAATTTAAAGTTTTTGGAACAAAAAAAGTAATGACTATACGAAATTGGTCAGAACTTTGGGTCAGTGAAAAAGATCAAGAAGCTGTTCCAGTCAATCCTAGCATTGAGCCTAATAGTCTAATAGATACATGTCATCATACAGTAAATGGTAAAGAATCATTCATAGTATCGTTTCAAGAAGGATTGAAAGTGCAAGAGTGGATTGACCAATTATTGAATTGAATACTTTCCCTGTGTACCAAACAACTTAGACATAATGCATAGTACCGTCTAAGTTGGCATGTCACAGGGAATAACAATCATGACAGCTTTAGCATAATAAGCTATAATAAGTATCGTTGCAATCGCCCTTCAAATAATAGAAAGGTGTTTTTTTTATGATTCAATTACATAGTGTAACTAAAAATTATGCACATTTTCGGGCTATTAACTCCGTGACTATGAAGATTAATAAAGGAGAAATCTATGGAATTATCGGAGCAAGTGGATCGGGAAAATCCACTTTACTGCGACTAATGAATTTGCTGGAAATTCCCGATGAAGGGGAAGTAGAAGTAAATGGGCAAATTTTAACTAATTTGAAAAGCAAACATCTACGAGAAGCTCGGAAAGCTGTTGGGATGATCTTCCAACATTTTAATCTAGTGGCGAATAAAACTGTTTTCCAAAATGTAGCCGTGTCTTTAGAATTGGCAAATTCCCCTAAAAAAGAGCGTCGAAATCGGATTATGGAATGTCTTCAATTTGTTGGGCTAGAAAATTTTATATCCAAATATCCAGCGCAATTAAGCGGTGGTCAAAAGCAACGTGTCGCAATTGCAAGAGCGCTAGCAAATAACCCGCAAGTTTTGTTATGTGATGAACCAACCTCTTCACTTGATCCTCATACAACTTCGGAAATATTGGAAGTATTAGAAAAGGTAAATAAAAGTTTTGGTGTTACAATTGTTCTTGTTAGTCATGAAATGGACGTGATTAAAAGTATATGTAATCGCGTAACGGTAATGGCAGATGGAGAAATATATGACACGATACCAATTAAGCCAATAAGTATGCTAAGTACAGACAATAGTCCAAAGTACTTTGTTGAACAACTAACAAAGGATGGAGGGATGAACCATGCCTGAAATATTAGTTCAATATGAAGCTGAAATTTGGTCCTCTATTGGAGAAACTTTTGTAATGGTTGGTGTTTCTATTTTAGCTGCCATTGTATTAGGGCTCCCGGTTGGAACATTGCTTTTCCTTTGTAGGAAGGGACAAATACTAGAGAATAAAGTCATTTTCTCATCATTGAATTTATTGGTAAATATTATACGTTCTTTTCCTTTCCTATTATTAGTTGTTTTTTTAATTCCATTCACAAGAGTCATCATTGGGACTGCCATTGGCACAGCGGCAGCAACCATTCCATTAGCTATAATAGCCATTGCGCATTATTCGCGATTGGTCGAGCAATCTTTACTGGATGTACCAAAAGGGGTACTGGAAGCAGCGATTTCCATGGGGGCGTCTGTGAAGGAAATTATTTATAAATTCCTATATGTGGAGGCACGCTCGGGGCTCGTTCTTGGATTGACAACATCTATTATTAGTTTTATTTCCTATTCAACTATTATGGGAGTGGTAGGAGGAGGCGGTATAGGAGACTTTGCTATACGATATGGTTATCAACAATTTAAAACAGACTTAATGATGTATATGATAATTATTATGGTCATTCTTGTGCAGCTCATTCAGTTTATTGGAACTACTGTATCAAGAAAAATAGATAAAAGATAAATGGAGGAACATAGTTATGAAAAAATTATTATTTTTAATAGCCGCACTACTACTCATCTTAGCTGGTTGTGGTCAAGAAAATAAAGAGGCAAAAAATGAAAGCCCGCAAAGTAATGACAACGAAGAAGTGACACTGAAAGTAGCTTCCTTAATACCACCAATGACAGAAATTCTCGAGCTTGTGAAACCAAAACTAGCTGAAGAAGGGATTAATCTGGAAGTGGTCGTATTAGGCGATAATGTACAACCAAACAGTGCGCTTGCAGCAAAGGAAGTGGATGCAAACTTTTTCCAACATGTCCCGTATATGGAGCAATTCAATGCCAACAATAATTCGGAACTAGTGCCAATTGTACCTATTTATTTTGCGAATTATGGTGTGTATTCGAAAGAGTATAAGTCAATGGATGAACTACCGCAAGACGCTGTTATAGCAATTGCCAATGACATTTCTAATATTGATCGCTCTTTGACTTTGTTAGCACAGCATGAAGTCATTACGTTAAAAGAAAAAACAGATACATATTATACGTTAGCGGATATTAACGACAATCCTAAAAACTTGAAGTTTGAAGAGGTAGATTTGTTAATGTTAGCGAGAATGTACGATGATGCAGATGCGGTAGTCATGACACCTGCTTATGCTGCCCCACTAGGATTGACACCAAAAAGTGATGCACTCCTTACAGAAGGAACAGAAAATGATTTTGCTATTACATTAATCGCACGCAAAGACAACGCGGACTGGGAACCGATCCAAAAATTGGCCCAAGCGATGACAAGTCCAGAAGTACGCAAATTTTTAGAAGAAAATTATGAAGAAACAGCAATTCCAGCATTCTAACTACGCTCCTTCTATTTGTATCAATTTGGACAGAGCTAATATTAAAATGGAGGATTTAAAATGGATCTCATAACTCAAACACATTTCGAAAATTTAGAAGCAAAAGACAAAGATCTTCAGTATGAAGCATTCGGGTATATTAATGATGCTACAAAAGAAAAAGTGGATTGGGCTTATGAAGTTTGGGGTCAATTAAAAGAATGGCTGACAGATCCTAATAATCACCGTAGATCAAGAGGTGCTCAGTTTCTCGCTAATTTAGCAATAAGTGATCCTGAAAAACGGATGCTAGAAGACTTTTCAGCAGTATGGCAGGTGACAAAAGATCCAAAGTTTGTAACTGCAAGGCATAGCCTGCAATCCATTTGGAGAGTCGCATTAGCAGGGCAGGAACAAAGAGAAATGGTCTTAAAAAGCTTTGTAGACAGGTTTGAAAATGGTACGGAAGAAAAGAATTATACATTAATCCGTTTTGATATTATTCAAGGACTTCGAAATTTGTATGAGGAAACAAAAGATGAGAAAGTAAAGCAAACAGCTTTAAATTTGATTGAAAAAGAAGTGGATCCCAAGTATAAAAAGAAGTATGCGTCTGTTTGGAAAAAGGCATAAAACAACTAAAATACGATAGTTACAACGAGGAGTACGGCATTTATGATGTCGTACTCTTTTATTTTAATCATACAGCAGGTTAAATTTTTCCTCTATTGGATAAACTTATTTTATTAAAGATTCATTTCAGAATTCCTCCAAGTTCATATTTCGGTATGAAGAAGTACTAATTGGAATATAGTAATGTGATGATGACAGCTAATGATCCAGTTTAAAAGGAAAGAGGTGACCAAATGAGCTTTAAGATGGGCATTCTTATTTGTTTAATCATAATGGTTTTTATGGCTTGTATTATTTATTATTTAGGAAAGAAAGTAGCCCCTAGTTTAATGAAATATATTCCCGTTTTTTCTTTTGTTTCCGGTGTCATTTTTTATTATATCAAACTCAACTTTATGACTTATCAACCAAATTCTTTTGATAGTATTTACGATATGATTACATTGATTGTACTTACTATTGTAGGTATTATTGCTTTATTAGAGACGGTCATCATTGATATTGTAGAAAATAGCGAACTATTTGGGAGATGCTATAATGCAGTACGAAAAGCAATTAAATTAGAAAATGTAAAGAAAGTATTTAGGCTTAAAATGCCCGGTGGAATTCTCAAGAAAATTAGAGGATAAGTATAATTCGGGTGTCATAGGAACGATAGAAGCTCTGAATAGGCATAAAAGATTAAAGCCCTCAGTGTTAACGCACTGAAGGCTTTTGTCATGTAATCCTTTATTGATCTGCTAACTTTTCATAAATATAATCCTGCTAAAAAAATCCCTAATGCCTCTTCATAGATTTCATTAAACTGAGTAAGTGGCAGTGGATTTGTTCCTGATCCAAGTTCCACCGTAAAGCCGGGTCTTCGCCAGTCTTGTATAAACCAATCTTTATAACCAGCGTAGCTCTCGATTGTTTGAACGGGTTCGTATCCGCTAACTCTACTAAATTCTGTGACCATTGCTTCGGTTTCCGGCGGTTCGAGATTTTCAAATCCCCAGTAAATAACTCTCCCTTGTGTATGAAAAGCTAGTACTCTAGCAAAATCTTTGGCTTTAGTTAGATCCGCCATTGCGATTGCTTCTGGTTCCGATAAAGGACTTTCCCCTCCGTAATCTCTTGGACCAGGAGTTTTAGGATTCCGAGCTCGTTCACGTTCCCACTCCGCAGGGAATTGATCATTCAAATCTACTCCGCGAATATTCGCTTTCCATCCTGAAAAGTCCAAGCTATCCTTATTCCATTCGATCACATTGCTTCTGGATGGTTCTTCAGTAGGGGGGCCGTTTAATACTAAGTCCACACCATCCGGGTTGACCATTGGAACAATGGAAAGTGTCGTTTGGACATATAATGGAGCAGTAACAAGTCCCCGGATTGGGCGCTGATTCGTTAAGGACAGTAAGTAATCATTTAAAAAGGTCAAAAGGATAGGAGTTGTAATCCATTCATTGGCATGAAAGGAAGCATTATAATGCACTTGTTTTTCTCCGTTCCCAATTTCGATTTCAGGGATATCCTTGCCTAAAACGGTATTGCCTATCGAAGAAACTCGCAAAAATGGATAAATGGTCTGCAATCGTCTAATGTCAAACGTCATCGTATCGTAATCATAATCTTGTTTTCCACTAACAATTCTCCAGTCCACTCTTAGAGGAAGCTGAATCGTCTGTCCAATTTGCAAATAGTTTGGATTAAGATTGGGGTTTAGAAGAAGAATTGCATCAAGGGGAAGGTTACGACTCTCCGCCAAGCTCCAAAGTGAGTCCCCCGGTTTAATTTGATAATTGACCGTAACAAATCCAGGAATTTGAATGAGTTGCCCAACTGACAGCGTTTGAGCATTGACGCTCCGATTCGAATGAATAATTAGTTGCAAAGGAATCATAAATAATTGGCTATAGTAATAGAGAGAGTCACCACGTCTTACATGAACCTCCATATCTTTCCTCCTCCTCATTGAAGACTACAAATATAGAAGTATATGTGTTTTAAAAGTGTATTATTAATAGATGTCTTGATAAACTGCTATTGTTTTTTTTCAGTACAATAAATGCTCACTTTTATGGAGTTATGTTTGGCCCAGTAAGAATAAAAACCTCTATCTAGAGCAAATTAGACTTTAGGAGGTGATGATCAATGAGTAAAAATAATAATAAAACAATGAATGTTCGAACGCATAATGGATTCGAACTGTATAAAAATCCTACAAATAATCCGGACGAAGAATTTTCTGAGGAATTTATTGAGATATCTAAAAACAAAGTAACGAAAGAAATAAATAAAAATAAACCTAAAAAAAGGGATTAATTCAGTACAGGAAGAGGTGAGTGTTTAAATGCTTACCTCTTCCTATAATACGGAAATATACATACTAGCTAACTAAGATATTATTTAATTAACTTCCTCGTTCATCCATTTGGTGAAATGATATAGCTATTATATAATAGCAGCAATAACGCTCAGATAAATCTAATTGGGAAATTATCCATAAATTCGATTCGTCTGAATGTGATTTATATAATGAGTTTCTTCTATTTTATTGTCTTATTGATACTGGTGGTTATTTTGTTGTGTATTTCTTCCTTTAGCTTGATTTAAATTATGTTCTTTGGCAAATTCTTCACGCGTGTTTTTTCTAAAATTAGGTTCTTTCTTTTTAAAATTTGGTTATTTTTCTTTGCCATGATATCATCACCTCCTAAGATTTAATGTGCTCAGTATAGATGGTCTTATTCAACATGATTACTACTTTACAATTATTGAATGAAATTAGATAAAGAAACGCTGGACTTCAAGCAATTTTCACTTGGAAGGATGTTAAAGTATTGCATGATTTTCAAAGAGGAGGCTTTAAAAATGAAAAATAATAGAAAAACATTAACGGTAATATTTACCCTCGTATTAGTCATATTGGTTGCTTGTGAAGACTCGCCTCAGAATAGAGGTGACAATTCTTCAGAAGGTGCTGATAACACTGTACTAAGTACTGAAAGTAAAAAGGAAGAATATCTCAAGAAACTGAATGAGATGGAAGAAGCAGATAGAAACTTAGAAGCTGGAACAACAATGGTAGAGTTGAAGGAACAAGAGGCGGAGAGATATAAAAAGTGGGATGTGAAGTTAAATGAAATTTACGGAGTGTTGAAAGAACAGCTCAGTACAGAACAGATGGATACATTAAGAGAAGAACAACGGAACTGGGTAAAAAACAGAGATGAAGTTGCGAAAGAAGCATCACTAAAATATCAGGGTGGTTCGATGGAATCATTAGAATATGTGGCGACGCAAGCAAGTCTGACAAGAGATAGATGCTATGAGTTAGTTGCAAAGTATATGAAGTAATTGGTTCTCCATTTGAAACCATTCATCCAACAACAAGATGAAACAAAATACGAACATATTTAAACAAAAATTCCCACTTCTCCCTCTAACGTTTAACGATATAGGAGGTGCTTGATGACGCAATTTGAAAAATTTATATATGAGCATGGAACAGATAATATACAAAGGTAAGCGCCAAATAGACGCTTACGTAAATAAGTCGAAAATATAGAGGAACAAAGCCTTCTATATTTTCGACTCGATAATGCAGTACAGGTTTATCAGTTGCACCTGTACTTAAATGTAGGTTCTGTCTGAATATAAAAAGCATTTCTGACTTGTGCACACCAATTTGCAAAGGCCGATTTCCATTCGGGTGTTTTAAAAAACTGCTCAACAGTTTGTGTTTCAGAATGCCAAACTATAAATAGGTTGAGTGGGGCAATTCCTCCTGCCCAAATTCCGTTATTTGCGTCGGTATCTTCTTCCCTTACTAATAAAAGGGGTAGTCCAAATTGAAAAGCCATGGAAGGTTCTACTTGTGAATAAACTGAACCTTCCCAGACCGGAGTGGAGGGTGGAAGGGGGCCGGTATTGACTTCGACTGTTTGAATTTTAAAACGACGAAGGTTTATTGCCAACATTCCATAGCTTGATGAAACTAAGCGACGAATATCAGTTAATATGGATTCCGGATAACTTTCGCTTAAGGGTAATGTTCGCGGAAAAAGCAAAGCATTCTCAATTTCCAAAATTAGACGGTTTAGAAACCGTTGTTGGTTGTTATTTAAATGTGTTGTCGTACTTAAAAATATGGGAATACGATAAGCACGGTCAATACACTGTTGGTGTGCTGATTCTATTTTTTCTTTATCTTTATCCTGGCGTAAATCGTTATATCTATCATTATTCATTTTCTCACCACCTTCTTTATTAATATATGAAAAAGGAATAAGGGGGCTTAGACATAACAACTGAATTCTAGATAGAGAGAAAAAAGGGATAGTATATCTTTACACATCGTGTGTATGCTGAATTTGATGACCAAATCGAATGGACTGTGAAATCTAGTGCAAGTAAATATATCCTAGTTTTCGAGAAATGATCCGAGAACGGTATGGAAACCCCAAGATGGTACGAGAAAATTCAAACTTGATATGAGTCTTATTGAAAGCAAATTAAGAGAAATCTAGTATCGATATTATTAAATTTCTAGCAATTTTGAAAACTCAGTTGTATTAATATACATTATTAGTTATGATTATAATAATTTAACGAATATATAGGAGTGAGTGCTATGAAAAGAAAGAATATTATTATTATAGGTGCTGCAGGAAGAGATTTTCATAACTTTAATACGTATTATCGTAATAATGAAGCATATAAAGTTGTTGCTTTTACAGCGACACAAATTCCAGATATTGATGGACGTAAATATCCAAGTGAATTAGCAGGTGAGCTATACCCAGAAGGAATTCATATTTATTCACAAGACCAATTACCAGAACTAATTAAAGAGTTGCAAGTGGATGAATGTGTATTTGCATATAGTGATATTGGTTATGAGGATCTGATGGGTGTGAGTGCAATCGTGAATGCAGCAGGTGCCAACTTTACATTATTAGGTCCAAAATCCACCATGTTAAAAAGTAATAAGCCTGTCATTTCCGTTTGCGCTGTACGAACTGGAACAGGAAAAAGTCAAACATCGAGAAAAATTATCGAGAAGCTGTTGGAGCATGATTTAAAAGTTATTGCAGTGAGACATCCAATGCCTTATGGCGATTTAAATGCACAGCGTGTTCAGCGTTTTGCAACAGTGGAAGATTTAAAAGAACATCATTGTACGATTGAAGAAATGGAAGAATATGAACCACATGTGGCACGCGGCAATATTGTATATGCTGGTGTCGATTATGCAGATATTTTGGCAGCGGCTGAAAATGATCCGGACGGCTGTGACGTTATTTTATGGGACGGGGGAAATAATGATTTTTCTTTCTTCGAACCTGATTTAGCAGTTACGGTATTAGACCCACACCGCCCAGGTCATGAGCTGAAATATTATCCCGGTGAAGTATGTTTAAGAACAACCGACGTGGCCATCATCAACAAAGTAGATAGCGCTGCAGAGGAAGCTATTCAAATAGTAGAAAATAATATCAAATTTGCAAATCCAAGTAGTACGATAATTAAAGCAGAATCAAAGATTACTGTCGATCAGCCAGAGAATGTAGTAGGAAAGCGCGTGTTAGTCGTGGAAGATGGTCCTACATTGACACATGGAGAGATGAAACTTGGAGCAGGTACAGTTGCAGCAGAACGTTTAGGTGCCAAGGAAATCATTGACCCTCGCCCATTTGCAGTAGGTACACTAACCGAAACGTTCAACAAATACCAACATATTGGAAACGTCCTACCAGCCATGGGATACGGCGAACAACAGTTGAAAGATCTAGAAGAAACAATCAATAATGCTGACTGTGATGCAGTAATTATTGGGACACCAATCGATTTATCTCGCATCATTTCGATCAATAAACCGTCTACACGTGTACACTATGATTTAGATGAAATTAGTGGTCCGAATTTAAGTGATATATTAAAAGATTTTATCCAAGAACATAAACTTGTGCAATAAGTATCAAGCAGCCATTCAACCTATTAGAAAAAGACTAGCGACAGATCAGTTGCTAGTCTTTTTTAAACCCCTGCATCCTAAATATAATTCTCCGGAGGTATAAAACGATGAAAAAAACCTTATATTTTGGAATAGTCGGTAGTGGAAGTATTGTAGAAACACATATTAGAAGTATTCAAGAAGTACCGAATGCGGAAGTAATAGCTATTTTTTCTAGAAATAAGACAACCGCTGAAAAATGGGGAAATCAATACAACATTCAAGTTTACAGTGATTATGAGGATTTTCTAAGAAATGATAAAATCGATATTGTCACGATTTTAACGCCAAGTGGGACACATGCTGATTTTGGGATCTTAGCAGCGAAAAAAGGGAAACATGTCGTTGTTGAAAAGCCAATCGATACGTCACTAAACAAAACGAACGAACTTATTTATGCTTGTAAAGAAGCGAATGTTATTTTGAACTGTATTTTTCAACATAGATTTGATGATGGGATAGTGGATATTAAAAATGCAATGGATCTAGGAGAATTTGGCCAATTGAATTTTGGAGCAGCGCGTACTACCTGGTATCGTTCACAAGAATATTATGATAGTGGTGAATGGCGGGGAACTTGGAAGCTGGATGGTGGTGGCGCATTAATGAATCAATCGATTCACTATATCGATCTTCTTCTATATTTAATGGGCCCGGTCGAGGAAGTTCATGCGTATTGTGCAACTCGCTCGCATGAAAGAATAGAAGTAGAAGATATCGCGGTTGCAACCTTAAAATTCAAGTCAGGTGCCCTTGGACTAATTGAKGGAAACACTGCAGCCTATCCAGGATATAGTGTAACTCTTGATATATTTGGTAATAATGGAAGTGTAATCATTGAGAATGACCAAGTAAAAGAATGGAATTTTAAGAATGGCAATGAATTTACAAAGACTTCAAAAGAAGTAGTGAATACAAGTGCTTCAACAAGCAAAATGTCTTCTTATGAGTCCCACAAAAGACAATATGATGACCTTGTTCATGCAATTTTGGAGAAAAAAGAACCACTAGTGACAGGGGAAGAAGCAAGAAAATCACTCGAATTGATTTTGGCTATTTATGAATCCGCTAGAAGTGGAAGTCCTGTTAAGTTATAAAAAGAAAAAACGTAGCGCCTTGATTATCAAAAGGGTTACGTTTTTTTTAGATAAGCATATAAGATTACCGAGAAAAGAGAGGCTGGTCGTGACGGTAGTCAGAATAATAAAATTACAACCGATCTTTTTCCAAACCTAAAAAAAACACAAGTTTTTCATAAAAAATAAACATTCTAACAATTCAGAATAAAAAGTAACATGTAAAGAGTAAGAAGAAGTAAACGCTTTCTTGAGGAGGGAAATTATGAATCTGATTAAAAGACTGTATTCACTCATTGATAATATATTTGAAAATTTCACCCTATTATCACTCATTTTATTAGTATTCATCGTCACAATGCAAGTCATCACAAGATATTTTTTCAACTTTGTCTTCTTTTGGTCAGAAGAAATMACTTTACTTTTATTAGTGTGGTTTGGATTTATGGGAATAGCCATTGGATTTCGTGAATATATCCATTTAGGAATTGATTCATTTACTAATCTTTTCCCAAAAATATTTAATAAAGTGCTAGATAAAGTGATTCTTACCGTTGTCTTTTTATTTGGAATCTATCTTGTAGTTCAAGGTTGGCAATTTACGGTTCTTATGTTGGAATCTACACTACCCGCAACAAAACTACCAAGCAGTATCACCTATGTCGTCATGCCAATAACCGGACTCATGATTTGCTTATATGCACTTCTACAATTATTTAATATCAATACAGCAAAGTATAAAGACATAGAGGAGGGGCATTAGTATGACAAGTACCAGTATTGCAGTCACCATTTTACTCGTAAGTTTTGTTGTCCTTATCATGTTACGTTTTCCAATTGCTTTAACACTTGTTATATCATCCCTGCTAACGATTATTTTTCTAGACATCCCATTACCCATTATTGGACAGCAGATGATTCAAGGTGTGAATTCTTTTTCCCTTCTTGCAATACCATTTTTTATCCTAACTGGTCAAATAATGAGTACAGGTGGTCTGGCTACTCGGATTGTAAATTTAGCAATTTTATTAGTAGGACGAATCCGCGGAGGTTTAGCTATGGTAAACAGCGTGGCCTCGCTATTTTTCGGTAATATATCTGGCTCTGCTGTAGCGGATGTTTCATCTGTTGGTTCGGTGATGATTCCCATGATGAAAAAGAATGGCTATGAAGCAGATTATGCGGTTGKAGTTACAATTGCATCCGCAATACAGGGGGTAGTAGTACCGCCAAGTCATAATCTTGTTTTGTATTCTTTAGCAGCGGGTGGCGTTTCAATCGCTAGCTTGTTTATGGCTGGTATCGTTCCTGGTGTCATCATGCTAATCGCACTATGTATTACAGGTTATATAATTGCAAGAAAAAGAGGTTACGAAAAAGCAGCTCCCGTGCCAAAATCACAAATTGGAAGTACGCTTTTACATGGGGTGTTATCTCTAAGTCCAGCAGTTATTATATTGGGTGGGATCATGAGTGGAGTTTTTACTGCCACAGAGTCAGGGGCTTTAGCTTGTTTGTATTCATTTATTCTAGCATTTGTTATTTATAGAGAAGCACCACTTTCCAGTGTGTGGCCAATATTAAAACGTACGTTGAAAACGGTTTCGATGGTTTTTTTCCTAATCGCTGCTTCCGCTGCATTTGGTTGGGTATTGGCATACTTACAAATTCCATCTATGATGACTAGCTTATTATTAAGTATTTCTGATAATCCACTTATTATATTATTGATCATTAATATATTATTACTTCTCTTAGGGGCACCAATGGATATGGCACCAATGATTTTAATTATGACACCGATTCTTCTTCCGGTTGTCACAAGCTTTGGTATGGATCCAGTACACTTCGGGATTGTGCTTATATTAAATGCTGGAATAGGTTTATTGACCCCACCTGTTGGGACCGTTTTATTTGTTGGTTGTGCGATAGGAAAGATCTCCATCGCACAAGGTACGAAAGCAATGATGCCTTTTTTTTACGCTCTACTAGTAGTTCTGTTAATTATCACCTATATACCTGAGGTAGTAATGTGGCTTCCAAATTTGATGGCTGACTAATCTCGGGAATGGGGAGAAATTATAAAAAAATATTTGAGGGGGTTTGCGATAGTGAAGAACAAAAAAATGATAGGATTATTAACTGCTGTGCTGTTTATTACAATAATTTTAGCAGCATGTGGTAAAAAGGAAGAGGTTGCAGTAGAGAAGGATGAAGGCACCAAATCGGAAGAGCCAAAAATTACTTTACGTTTAGCAGACAATCAACCAGCTGATTATCCGACGGTTATTGGAGATCAAAAGTTTGCTGAGTTAGTTAGTGAAAAATCCAACGGCCGAATTACCATTGAGGTGTTTCCATCTGGGCAGCTGGGCGATGAAAAATCCGTATTAGAACAGGTTCAACTTGGAGCTATTGACTTTGCTAGAATCAATGCAAGCCCACTTGCCGAATTTAATGATGATTTCACCGTTTTCTCTGTACCCTATTTATTTAACAGTGATGAACATTTGTGGAATTTCCTCAATGGGGAAAAAGGTACGGAATTGTTAGATGGTCTTCAAGCTGCGAAAATGCAAGGTCTTGCTTATTACGATTCAGGTTCTCGTAGTTTTTATTCTACTAAGCCTTTAACAAGCATTGAAGATTTAAAAGGACAAAAGATTCGCGTTCAGCAAAGCGAAATTAATATTAAATTGATGGAGGCATTAGGAGCCAGTGCTACTCCAATGCCATATGGAGAAGTATTTTCTGGTCTTCAGACTGGTATCATTGATGGAGCAGAAAATAATCTGCCGAGTTTTGACTCGTCAAACCATTACCAAGAGGCAAAATATTTGATTATGGATCATCATACTAGAGTGCCAGAAGTAGTATTAATGAGTAAAACGGCTTGGGATAAGCTTTCAGATGAAGATAAAGCGTTAATCAAACAAGCAGCACAAGACTCAGTCGAGACCCAAAGAAAAGCTTGGGCTGATTATGAAGAAAAATCACTAAATACATTGAATGAGGCGGGAGTAACCATTACAGAAGTGGAAGATATATCACCTTGGCAAGAAGCGGTTAAACCTATTGTGGATGAATTTTCTAAAGACTATCCAGAGTTAGTCGATGCCATCAATTCTGCAAGTCCATAATCTCTCGAAAACTATGTGTGATTGGTATTAGCATTTTACCCTACCTAGTTGAGTGAATATTTACTAGGTAGGTCTTTTCCATTAAGATTAAAGAGGATATAATACTCATCAATACTTAGTGGAAAGGAACTGTGATGAAAAATCTGTGGAGTAAAATTTCTGAATTTTTAAAATCTTATATTCTATTTGGAAATCAGACACTTATGGTAAAACTTTGTGTATTTTCTAGTGTGCTAGTTATATTACCAGTACTTTCTGTTGGAATCATCACTTACAAGTATTCATCTTATGAACTAGAGGAAGAGTTCAAGCAATCAAGTCAGAAAATAATAGAACAGGTAGAATTACATGTGGAATATTATTTGCAAGACTTTGAAATAACGAGTTTAAAAATCATTAACTCACCTGAAATGGGAAGTTTATTAAGACAAGAAACAAATAGCAATGAATATGAGCCTACACTTACGGAACAAGCATATACAGTTCTGAAAAATTCAGAATATTCAAGAAGTGATATTTCGAATATTACGGTTTCATTAGATAACGGCATTATTATTGACTCATTGCGAGAGCGAAATTACTATCCAGCAACAAATATTAAAGAGGAATATTGGTATTCATCCGTCCCACAAAACGGGATGGTATTACTTGTGAGTAGGACATTGAAATTGAAGGACAAGGAGCTTCCGGTAATTTCTTTAGTTAGGCGCTTATATAATCCACATACACTAAAGCCCGTTGGTATGCTCATTATTGATATCAATTTTAAGAGAATTGAAGAGATATCTAAAATGGTGACTTTCGATAAGAATGGTTATTTTTTCATTTTGGATGCTAATGGGCATTATGTCTATCATCCTAATTATACAAAACTTGGAAACAAGGTGGAATTCAAGCAGTTAGACCATCTTGAAAGCGAAAAAAGCGGGTCAGTGCTGATCGATAACAATCGTAAGGAGTTTGTTTCCTATTCTTTTTCCCAAAACATCGGATGGAGCTTTTTTACAGCTGCTCCATACGAGGATTTGCGGGTCGGTATCCAACAAATAAGGACCGCAATAATATGGACAATTTTTATTTCTTTAGTATTTGCTTACTTCGTAGGTTTTTATAGTATATCCAAAAGTATCGTTCGTCCTATTCATCGACTTCGATCATTTATGAAAGAAGTTGAAATTGGTCATTTAAATGGAAGAGTTAAGGTGGAGTCCGATGATGAAATCGGCCAATTGACAGCTGGGTTTAATAAGACTGTGGAAAGACTATCCAATTTACTGGAAGAAGTGTATATTTCCAAGTTGAAGGAAGCTGAAATGACGCTTAACAAAACAGAGACTGAATTAAAAATGCTACAATCACAAATCAACCCTCATTTTTTATACAATTCTCTTGAAACAATTAGAGGAATGGCTTTAGAAGAGGGCAAAGAGAACATAGCTAATATGTCATCTTCTCTAGGGAAACTTTTACGTTATAACCTTAGAAATAGTATACCAACTGTAAATTTACGAGAAGAGATTAAGTTTTGTGAGATGTATTTACAAATTCAAATGTTTCGTTTCGAGGACCGATTTGACTATATATTTGATATACCAGATTACTTAATGGACTTTGAGGTTGTAAAATTTTCTCTCCAACCAATTGTTGAAAATTGTTTTATGCACAGTATTGGAGAAAACTCGAAGAAAATAACAATTACGATAACCGCACAACTTCTATCTGAATCCTTGTTCGTCATTCGAATTACGGATACCGGGGTAGGAATAAAGGAAGATGTATTAAAAGTATTAACGGAGAAATTAAGAAAAAATTCAGCTACCTTGGGTGGACAACATATTGGGATTATGAATGTTCATCAGAGAATTCGCTACGTGTTTGGCTCAGAGTATGGAATAACAATCACTAGCACGAGAGGTGTAGAAACTGAGGTTAGTATTCATTTGCCGATTGTAGATGTTAAGGAAGTGGAGAAAGAATGAAAAGAGTTTTACTAGTGGACGATGAGAGATGGGTAAGGAAAGCTCTTATGTGGTCGATTAGAAAGTTGAACTTATCCTTACAAATCGTACATGAATGCGCAAATGGGTTAGAGGCGCTTGACTGGATTAAACAAAACGAGGTTGATTTGGTTTTAACTGATATTCGTATGCCAGTTATGGATGGAATTTCTTTGGTGAAGGAGCTTAACGGATTAGATAGAGACCTGGATTGTATCGTAATTAGTGTTCATGATGAGTTTCAAATTGTTCAACAAGCAATCCGGAGCGGGGTAACAGATTATCTTCTTAAGCCAATTGAGGAAGAAGACTTAAAAATTTGCTTGGAAAAATGGCTTAATAAACGAAAAGGAGTAGGGGAAGAAAGTAAAGTACCTACCATTGATGATGAGGTAATTCCTACTTCTACAATAGATCAAGTATTGGCTTATATTGAAAAAACGCCATTAAAACAAGTAACGCTAACCGACGCAGCAAAAAGTGTGCACTTGAATCCAAGTTACCTTAGTCAACTGTTTAAGCAGCAACTAAATACTAAATTCGTAGATTATTTAACAGAACTTCGCATTCAAGAAGGGAAACGCTTATTGCTGAACACTACATTAAAGATGACCGAGATTGCCGAAAGAGTGGGGTACTCGGAAGTGGCATACTTCAGTAATAACTTCAAAAAAATGACAGGATATTCTCCGTCTGAATTTCGTAAATCTACAAAATCAAAAAAGTTATACGAGTAAGCATGACTGAAATTTTTCGGAAAGCAGGTGAAAGACTTGAAAAAGTTTATGGACGAAACCTTTTTATTGTCAACCGAAACAGCTATGGCTTTGTACAATACATTTGCAAAGGATTTACCGATTATCGATTATCACTGTCACTTAAGCCCAAAGGAAATCTATGAAAATAAAACATTTCAAAACATTACTGAAGCTTGGCTATATGGTGATCATTATAAATGGAGAGCGATGAGAGCTAATGGGATTGATGAAGCGTTCATTACTGGGGATGCAACCGATTATGAGAAGTTTTTAGCATGGTCCGAAACTATTAAGATGACTATTGGTAATCCCTTATACAATTGGACTCACTTAGAACTTCAACGCTTTTTCGATGTATATGATATTTTAAATGAAGAAACTGCGCCAATTATTTGGAAGGAAGTAAATAGAAAGCTTACCAGTGGAGGCTTTGGAGCAAGAGATTTAATGAAGATGTCAAAGGTTGAAGTGGTTTGTACAACGGATGATCCAATCGATACATTGGAATATCATCAGAAATTAAAAGATGATTCCGATTTTGATGTGAAGGTGCTCCCAAGCTTTCGACCTGATAAAGGATTAGAAATTAATTCGGATGGATATTTGGAATGGGTTCAGAGACTAGGAGAGATATCGGAATTTCAAATTTCGACCTATGATGAATTCTTAAATGCATTACAGTCGAGAGTGGATTATTTTCATTCAAATGGCTGTCGTGTTTCGGATCATGGGCTAAATACGTTGATGTATGAGGAAACTACGAAAAAAGAAGCGGCAAGTATTTTTACAAAAGCATTAGCGGGAGAAAAAGTATCATCAGATGAAGAAAAAAAGTATAAGTCGCACACATTATCTTTTTTAGGAAAACAATATGCCAAACTTGGATGGGTGATGCAATTTCACATGCAAGTATTGCGAAATACGAATACTAAAATGTATAAACAATTAGGAACTGATACTGGTTTCGACAGCATTAATGATGGGCAAATAGCGTTACCTTTAAGTCAATTGTTAGATGGTTTGGCACGAGAAGATGCACTTCCAAAAACGATATTATATTCTTTAAATCCAAAAGATAATTTTGTGATTGGTAGTTTAATTGGTAATTTTCAAGGAGAAGAGCCCGGGAAAATCCAGTTTGGTACTGCATGGTGGTTTAATGATCAGAAAGATGGCATGCTCGAACAAATGAAAGCGCTAGCAAACCTTGGTCTATTTAGCCGTTTTATCGGAATGCTGACGGATTCAAGAAGTTTTCTTTCCTACACAAGACATGAGTATTTTAGAAGATTAGTATGTGAATTGATTGGAGGCTGGGTAGAAAATGGGGAAGTGCCAAATGATATGAACAGGTTGGGTAGTATTGTTCAGGGAATCTGCTATCAAAATGCAAAAGAGTATTTTAATTTTTAACGAATAAAAGAAATTGTATACAAACATTTAGTTATGAAAGAGGGAGGAAATATATGGGTTCAATTTTGGGGAATCTAATGAAAGACAAGAAATCTAAAAAGGCAATAACTGGTGTCCTTGCATTATCACTTATTACATCAATCGGTATTCCACAAGTAGCGGCAAATGAAAACTTAGGGTATGTAGATCCAAGCACGAATACAAACCCTGGACATTCAGGGACGAACGTGGAGACGTATCGTATTCTAGCTAATAATGAAACCGGTCAACCGGAAATCGAAGCGGCGAAAAAAGGCGTTCTTACATTAGACGGGAAACAGTTCAAAGACTTAAATGGTAATAAAAGTTTAGATCTCTATGAGGATTGGAGAAAACCGGTTAAAGGGCGGGTGGCCGATTTAGTATCAAAGATGACACTAGCTGAAAAAGCGGGACTAATGCTAATCAATACACATACTCCAATCGCGAATCCGACTGATGGAAAGTATGTTAAATCAGATGATCCATTAATTGTAGGAAAGAATATGCGATACGTCATTTTCCGTCAAACTCCTACTGTTGACGTTATCGCAAAATATACAAACCAGTTACAAGAATTGGGAGAGGATTCAAGATTAGGGATTCCGGTAGTTGTCACTTCGAACCCAAGAAACCACGCTTCTACGGACTATACAAATATTGCAGCAAGCGAAGGCCAACATTCATTTTGGCCTGGACCCTTAGGATTTGCGGCAGCGGGTGACACAAAAGCGGTGAAGGAATTTTCCGAAATTGCGGCAAAAGAATGGAGAGCAGCAGGTATACGTAAAGTCTACGGATACACGGCTGATATCGCTACGGATCCACTTTGGGCAAGAATTGAAGATACTTTTGGTGAAAATCCGAAAGTTGCTTCCAATATGATTTATAATGTCGTTAAAGGATTTCAAGGAGATAAGCTTGGTTCAGATAGTGTTGCCATAACGGTAAAACATTTTCCTGGTGGTGGAGCGCGTGATAACGGGTTAGATCCTCACTTTGTAGAGGGAAAATTTAATCCTTATCCAACGGAAGGAAGTTTACTTAAGTATCATATTCCTCCTTTTGAGGCTGCGATTAAAGCGGATGTATCCTCGATCATGCCATATTACGCGTATCCGAGCAATGAAAGTGCTGATCAAGGATTGAAATGGTATAAAAAAACTCAGCAATTTGAAGAAGTTGGCTTTGCATTAAATGACGCTATTTTAGATGGCTTCTTACGTGACGGACTTGGATTCAAAGGATATGTTAACTCTGATACTGGTGCTGTTGGAGATAACGCTTGGGGTGCTGAGAGTTTAACAAATGAACAAAAGTTTGCAAAAGCAATAAATGCGGGGACAGATATTATTTCTGGATCATCTGAACCACAGTTCATTATTGATGCAGTAAATAAAGGCTTACTAGCAGAGGAAGCAGTGAACGAATCTGTAACCTTATTGCTAACTGAAATGATGCATTTAGGTCTATTTGAAGACCCATATGTAGATGCACAACAAGCACTTGATGTGGTGGCTAATCCAGAAGCTCAAGAACTAGCATATGAAGCACATCTTAAGTCACTAGTTCTTTTACGTAATGATAAAAACATTTTGCCTTTAAAGGATGCAAAATTAAAAGAAGTTAAACTGTATGTAGAAATGTTCCCTGGAGGTACTGATGGAGCAAGCACAAAGGGGTTAATAGAGACA
The DNA here is from genome assembly GCF_056396485.1 of Psychrobacillus sp. 05T411. Lineage (NCBI taxonomy): Bacteria > Bacillati > Bacillota > Bacilli > Caryophanales > Bacillaceae > Psychrobacillus > Psychrobacillus sp. 05T411. The sequence goes on from NZ_JBFTLO010000003.1 coordinate 43,782, forward strand.
ATTAAAAAGCATGATTCTTCTATTACAATCACCAATAAACTGGAAGATGCAACACATGCGTATATTTATATAAAGCCTGTTCAATCGAACTGGGATAATAATCCGCGTATTACAGTAGGAACTGAAACAGGAATTACAAATGTTGATCGAATTGTTACTATACAAAAAACGGTTCCAACAATTACGGCAGTAAATATGACGAATCCATGGGTACTTGATAAAATTGAGCCAAATGCTGCGGCATTAATCGGTACTTTTGGAACAAAAGCCGAAGCTATTATTGATGTTATTCGTGGTAAATATAATCCAACCGGAAAACTTCCATTTGCACTACCAGCAAGTATGAAAGCGGTAGACAATGAAATCGGAGATGTCCCTAGCTTCGCACCAGAAGAAGATTCTTCGTATTCCTATGTAAATAAATCTGGCGATGTGTATAAATATGGGTTTGGTCTTTCTTATAATCAAGGGAAAGCAAAAGGGAAATCTAATAAGAAATAAACTATATACTCACTTTCCTAATTGGCCAAAAAAATGGCAACAAAATCGGCGAATAGCTGAATGATAGGATAAATTAACCCATCCGAGTTTTAACTCAAGGATGGGTTAGTTTTATTTATTGAACTCTTGCAAATCCAAAACCAGAAGCGTAGTCATCAGCCATTGAAGCACCAATACCACTTTTTATATCTACTGCTTTTGCTCTGTTTTGAAGACTGGTCCGAAGTTGAGTGTTTGACCAAGTTGGATTTTGTGCCTATATTTCCACCTGTAGGATAAGGTTGAAATAATTATTAATACTAAAAATGCAATAAGAGAGTTTTTAGAAAGATCTCTCTTAGATAGAATGAAATAACTCGCAGAAAATATATAGGCTTATCGATTTAGGTTAATTCGCTTAATCTCCATCGATAAGCCTGTTTTTAATAACTATAAAGGATAAAAATTATTTGTGGTGAATATATCTCGTGTAAATAATTAAATATTCAAACAAGGGGGAAAATCATGAAGAAAAAATGGTCGGCCATGGTAATGACTTGCATGTTGGTAGTGAGCATGCTCAGTTTTCAGCCTGCTGCTCAAGCAGAAGAAAGGGTAAATGAAACATTAAGTGATTCGATAACTAGAATAGTAGAAGAAAAACTAGCTGGAGCAGACGTAAGTATTACAGTAAGAGACCGAATTTCCGGAGAAATGATATATGACTACAATGGTCTTACAACAGTAAAACCTGCATCTAATATGAAACTGTTCACCACAGCGGCAGCTTTAGATGTATTGGGAAAGGATTATCGTTTTAACACTAGCCTTTATACTACTGGAAAGCTGTCAAACGGTGTTTTAAAAGGGGATGTCTATTTAAAAGGACAAGGTGATCCAACACTATCTATTGAAGACTTACAAAAGTTCGCAGAAGAGTTAAAAGCACAGGGTATTCAAAAAATTGATGGCAGAATTGTCGGGGATGACAAATGGTTTGATAACGATTTATTAACACCTGGAATTTGGGTTGGAGACGAATCTTATTATTACGCTGCACCTATTTCAGCTTTAACTACTTCTCCAAACACAGACTACGATTCAGGTACGATAATCGTAGAAGCATTTGGGACATTAGTTGGAGATTTACCGTCTATTAAAGTTACGCCAAATATTGGTGATTTACAAATAATAAATGAAGCAAGAACAGTGGAAGCTGGAAAAACCAATACCGTAACGATTGAAAGATCATATCAAACAAATCAGATTGTTATTAGTGGGAATCTTCCTATTGATAAAACGGTAAAAGAATGGGTTACTGTCCAACATCCAACGACACATACATTGACAATGTTCCAAGTAGTTTTAGAAAAAGCTGGAATTGATCAAACAAAAGAGAAAGTATTTCAAGCCGCAACACCAAATAGTGCACAACTCATTGCAATGAAGCAGTCGATGACACTAGAGCAACTGCTAATCCCCTATATGAAACTAAGTAATAACGGAATTGCCGATATTTTAGTAAAAACAATGGGTAAAGTGAAAAATCAACATGGTAGCACAAAGGCTGGTTTAGAAGTTATAAGAGAATATGGAAAGTCAATTAACTTAAATATGGCAGATTGGCAATTTGAAGATGGCTCTGGAATGTCTCATGAAAATAGCATTTCGAGTTTACTTGTGAGCGAACTGCTATTTAAAGTGCAAGGAGAAGATTGGTTTTCTACTTATTTTACTAGCTTGCCAGTAGCTGCTAATGCCGATCGAATGGTAGGAGGTACTTTAAGAAATCGATTAAAAGATCCACTTACGGCAGGAAAAGTCTATGCAAAAACAGGCTCATTAACTGGTGTCAATACACTTAGTGGTTATTTAGATGCAAGCAGCGGGCAATCGTACATCTTTAGCGTATTAGTGCAAAATAAATCGGGTACATCCTCTGTAATTGATGAGATTGTGAAAGAAATAGCGGAGGAATTGTAGGGATTTAGGTTAGTTAAGAAACTGCTAAACTTGAACAAAATGGGAAGGGGGTGTTTTATTGTTACGACACAAAAAAAATTGGTTAATTGTTTTCAGCGTAGTGTAATTAGCTCAATAGTTAGTTTGCCTTCTAATACGAAGGCATCAGGCAGTTTTATCGCTGGATCCTATGGTGGAAAGACCTATAAGTTGTATGTGCCGAGTCAATATGACGCTAGTAAAAGCTACCAATTATACGTCATGTTACATGGGTGTACACAAGATGCTACTCAGTTTTCTACAGCCACAAAAATGAATGTCCTTTCAGAGGAGAAAGGATTTCTTGTGCTATATCCGGAACAAGACGCTAGTTCTAACTCCACTAAATGTTGGAATTGGTTTGAAACAAGTCATCAATCTCGTGGAAGTGGTGAACCTTGCGTGATTGCTGGCATGGTGGAATCCATTAAAGCTAGTTATTCTATTCAGAATGATCAAGTGTATGTTGCTGGATTCTCAGCTGGAGCTGCAATGAGTGTCATTATGGGAGCAACTTATCCAGACGTTTTTTCGGGGATAGTAGTTGGATCAGGGTTAGAATATAAGGCTGCAATTAATATGACGCAAGCTTTTATTGCGATGTCAAGTGGGGGACCAAATCCAATTCAAAGAGGTAGAGATGCTTATAAAGCAATGGGAAATAGTGCAAAACCATTGAAGGTAATCGTTTTTCATGGAACTTCTGACTACACAGTTAATAAAGTAAATGGCGATCAAGTCATTTCCCAATGGCTAGTAACAAATAGCCTAGCGGCGACTGGGACGGAAGGTTGGCTAGATAATCAAGCGGATTACATGCATAATTTACAGATACCATCAGGAAAAAGCTATACGGTATATGTCTATAAAGCACAAGATGAAAAGGTTTGGATGAAAAAAGTAAACATACTAAATATGGGGCATGCATGGTCTGGAGGAAGTTCACAAGGAAGTTATACAGATCCTCAAGGTCCTGATGCGAGTCGTATGATGTGGGAATTTTTTCAATCTGACCTAGAACCCCCCGAAGATATACCTGGATTTCATTAATACACATAGATATTAAAACAGGGGTATTCGGAAATAGTTCTACAATCGAACAAGCTGATTATGCCAATTCAGCTACCCAATCTAATATAAGTAGTGTCTCAATTGATGAAGGTGAATATATGGAAATTAATATACCAGCCGATAGTTTATCTCACATAAACTTGAACGGTAAGACGCAATTCCGATTAAAGGCAGATACTACAGCAGGTTTCAACGCTAATTTCATCGAATTTTATGGAGGTGAAACTGTCCAATATGCACCTGTACTAATTATTAATAGTAGTAATTAAATGGTTTAGTAAAAACACGGAGGCAAATTTTAGCCTGCGTGTTTTTAGTAATCTTTATTATATTCCTAAAAGGAGTTCTTATCGATTCTTCTCGTTATTTTGTTGTGCGTTATTTCGTTTAGCTTGATTTAAATTATGTTCTTCTGCAAATTCTTCGCGTGTGTCTTTTCTTGAATTAGGTTCTTTTTTCTTAAAGTTTGGTTTATTTTTCTTTGTCATGGTATCTTCACCTCCTAGAGCTTAATGTGCTCAGGAGTGATGGTCTTATTCATGTTCATTATGTTGTAGGACAATGTACAGAACGAAAAAATAGTCCATGCTTTTTCTGTTGACTAAGGACAGCGAAATAGTGGAGTTCTACTGAATAGAAAGTGATTTTTTTAAAAGCGTAACACAAATGGAGATAGAAACAGTTGTCCAAGGATATAGGTAAGTGGAGACTCTTATGTCATGCCTCATAATCTGTCCCCATGACCATTATTAAGATAATGACTAGCCTCTGGATCTAAAGTTTACTTCTTTTATAAATATTTTTCTTAATAATTAAGTAGTTCTTAATCTCGAAATTTAAATAAAATAGATTTGCTCTGATTTCAAATTCTTCCCTTGTCTTCGGTAATTCTGTTTCACGTATGGATTCTTCGTACTCCTCTAATTGCTTTAATGCAATGGTTGTATCTCCTGAATCAACGTGTTGACTGATATTCAGAAAGATATTAGCAAGCATTCCTTTTTGTTTAACATCTAACTCTGATGAAGAAACAATGCTTAGAATGGCTGCCATCTGTTTTAAAATTTTCAGTTGATCCTCTCTCATTTCGAGATAATAATAATCTTTATTTTCTTTTCTTAACAGATGATTTTCTACATCTTGTATCGCAATGTTTTTAGCCTGATTAAGGATATTTGCTACTTCGACTAACTCTTTTCCATCCCACTTCTGCTCACTATCTTTTAAAAATGTAGAGAATTGGTGAAGAATAACGCTGAATTTCTTTTCAATTTCCGTCTTATATTTTTCAATTTCTTTCTTAAAGCTTGGCATAATACTGTTCACGAGTATGGCGATTCCTATACCAATGAAAATAATATAGAGTTCATTTAATAAGTTTTCTAGGTTGGCTTCCTTAACTATATAAATATGTAAAACAACAACTATACTTGTGACTAAACCTTCCTGAATTCGCATTTTTACAAGGATTGGGACAAACAATAAGATAAATAGAGTTAAGACAATGGGATTATATCCTAATAATTCAAAACATATGGATCCAAGCATTATAGATAATAAAGATGCAAAAAACTTTTTTTGGATGGAATGTAATGTCTTTTTCTTTGTTTTCTCAATACACATAATAACGATAATTGCTGCAAATGATCCAAACTCCAAATCAAATAAACTAGCAATCCAAATTGCTAACCCTGCCCCTATTGCAGTTTTAATTGTCCGATAACCCATTCCAACCATAATCATCACCCTATTGTATTTTATACATTCATTATACCCAAGTTCTAACAAAAAATCATGCGCACGTAAAAGCCATAGGAAGCTTCCGCTGACTTCATGGGTAGGGGGAATTTGATGCTTCTGTAACAAGCATTATCGCTTTAAATTATATTTCAGAACAAATACCAGGAAAATTAAAGACGATTCTGGTTTAAGAAGCTAATTTTTAGAAGAATTCTAACGATTATTCCTAGTGTTTGAAAGGAAGAGGTTTATAGAATACAATTGGCAGAGAAGTGAAGAGTGGTTCAACCATTTTAAACAACTATCAAAAATTGAAGGAGCTTAAAGTAATGAAAAGAGTTTATTTAGCTAGCCCATTTTTTAATGAGAAAGAAATTGAATGCTTAGAACAGGTGGAGAAAATTTTAGCGGAAAAAGGTTTGCAAGTATTCTCCCCGTTGAGAAACCMAATTGATGAACGTGTTGAGGTTGGCTCACGTCAATGGTCAATTGAAACATTTATGAATGATATAAAACATATTAAGTGGGCGGAAATCGTCGTAGGTATCTATCATGGCAATTATTCGGACAGTGGAACAGCATGGGAACTTGGTTATGCTTATGCCACGGACAAGCCTGTTATTTTAATCCATCTTGGCCAAAACAGTAATTTAATGGTACATGAAGGTTCACATGCAAATATTACTTTAGAGGAACTAAAAGACTTTGATTTTGACCAATTAGCTAGCTCTTTCTATACTGGTCCAATGCTTTAATGTTTCAATTGAAAATCTTCTTTTGCTTTACCGTGGAGAAGCGTACCATAAGTAAATGAGGTTAATAAATAGAACCACCTAGAACGTTGAATTCACAACGCTTTAGGTGGTTCTGTTTTTTATTATGTTAACAGGTACAGGACACATCCTAAAAATAGTAGCTTAATCCAATTTTTTAAATTGTGTGAGTCCCTGGCACCTTTCTCTATCTAGGATTATTTTTAAATTGTGTTAATCTATTAACAGATGAATAATCTACTAAAATAAACGTTGTCTTAGAAATGGAGATTATGATAATGGTTAACACAGGGTTTCGTATAGAAAAAGATTTTTTAGGGGAAAAAGAAATTCCGAAAGATGCGTATTATGGTGTTCAAACCATTAGAGCAGTAGAAAATTTTCCGATTACGGGATATCGAATTCACCCGGAACTTATAAAATCTTTAGGTATTGTGAAAAAAGCTGCAGCGTTAGCAAATATGGAAGTTGGCATGTTGGAGAAAGAAATCGGACAATCGATTATTCAAGCATGTGATGAAGTCATTGCTGGAAAATGGAATGCCCAATTTATTGTCGATCCTATTCAAGGTGGTGCAGGAACATCGATTAATATGAATGCAAACGAAGTCATTGCAAATCGTGCTCTTGAGTTAATGGGAGAAGAAAAAGGGAATTATACCCTCATTAGCCCAAACACCCATATTAATATGTCCCAATCAACAAATGATGCATTTCCAACGGCTACACATATCGCAGTGTTGTGCTTAATGGATCAATTACTCGAAGCTACTAAAACGATGCAAAAAGCATTTGTTTCAAAAGCAAAAGAATTTGAAGGTATTATTAAAATGGGTCGCACTCATCTTCAAGATGCCGTGCCAATCTTACTGAGTCAAGAATTTGAATCATATAGTCGTGTCATTTCACGTGACATTGATCGTATTTCACTTTCGAGACAACACTTGTATGACATCAATATGGGTGCAACTGCCGTTGGTACAGGATTAAATGCGGATCCTTTATATATTAAATTAGTCGTTCAAAATCTTGGTGGATTAAGTGGCTTACCATTAAAATGTGCCGAACATTTAGTGGACGCTACTCAAAATACAGATTGTTATACGGAAGTATCTGCAAATTTAAAAGTTTGTATGATTAACATGTCAAAAATCGCAAATGACCTGCGCTTGATGGCCTCTGGACCACGTGATGGTTTATTTGAAATCAAATTACCTGCTCGTCAACCAGGGTCATCGATCATGCCTGGGAAAGTAAACCCCGTAATGGCTGAAGTCGTGAACCAAGTTGCTTTCCAGGTCATGGGGAATGATTTAACTATTTCTGCAGCTTCTGAAGCTGGCCAATTTGAACTAAATGTAATGGAACCGGTTCTATTTTATAATTTAATCCAATCCATTTCGATCATGAATAATGTATTTACAGTATTTACTGAAAAATGTCTAGTAGGTATTACGGCGAATAAAGAACGTTTAAGAGAATACGTTGAAAAAAGTGTAGGAATTATCACTGCAGTAAATCCACATATCGGCTACGAACTTGCAGCTCAAATTGCAAAAGAGGCCATTGCTACCGGGGCTTCTGTACGTGAACTTTGTATACAATCTGGCGTTTTAACGGCCGAACAATTAGATATAATATTAGATCCATTTGAAATGACGCATCCTGGTATTGCTGGTGGTAGAACACTTGTAAAGAGTTGATTGCAAAATTTTAGTATGAAATAGATGTAAAATGAGTTTCTAATCAGATGATAAGTGTGGGCATTGGTGGACATATTTTCATTTGATAGAAAATATCCTGAACGATAAATCCACATGATGAATTCTGCATATAGCCGGAAAATCTCCGCTTATTTTACTTTAGCTGGTTACTTAAAACACAGCTCTAAAAGAAAAAGGTTTACTGAATAGTTAAATAAAACCTTCAATGTGCTTCAGAGTGGAGCATTTGAATCTGGATATCAAATAGTAATTTTTATGTATCTACCGTTTATTAATCATTCCTACCCCTAAAAAGTTACAAAAAAGGTTATCAAAGCGACTAACAAAGCCGCTCTGATAACCTTTTCTCATTTCTTCATCTGTCTAATCTTCTCCTCATCCGGAGTAACAAACAGCGTAGTCTGCTCAAAATAAATCACAAACCCCGGCTTAGCCCCGCTAGGCTTTTTCACTTGCTTAATCACTGTATAATCCACCGGCACCGAAGCCGATTCCCGAGCTTTACTAAAATAAGCGGCAAGATTTGCTGCTTCTAGTAGCGCAGTTTCAGATGGATTGTCCGAATGTATAACGACATGGGATCCTGGGATATCCTTAGTATGGAGCCATGTGTCTGATTTCTTGGCTAGTTTGAATGTGACGAAATCATTTTGTTTATTGTTTTTACCAACAGAAATTTCTGTGCCGTCAGAGGCGATGAATTTTTCAGGTGTTGGTTTCAAAGGTTTTTTCTTCTTTTTCGATGCTCTTGCTTTAAGTAAGCCTTGCTCCGTTAGTTCTTCTCGAATTTCTTCGATGTCGGTTGGAGATGCTTGCATGACTTGTTGAAGTAGTAATTCGAAATAGGCAATATCGTCTTTTGTTATTTCGAATTGTTGTTCAATTTTTAGTAATGCAGTTTTTGCTTTTGTGTAACGATTGTAATAGTTTTGTGCGTTTTGGGTTGGTGTTTTTCGGTTGTCTAATGGGATGATGACTGTTTTTTCATCTTCATCATAGTAATTCACCAGCTCGACTTCTTTTAACCCTTTTTCCATTGCGTAGGCATTTGCCATTAATAGCTCTCCGTACAATTGGAATGTATCTAGTTTTTCGGCTTGTTCAAAATCTTTTTGGAGTTTTTTCATTTTTAGCTTCAATTTATTTAATTCGTTTTGGAGCCATCTTTCTAAGTCTCCAGCTTGTTGTTTTACACGGTCTCGTTCTGCTTTGGCGAAATATACTCGGTCTAGTAAATTTCCTAGCGTTACTTCGCTAAATTTGTCGCCGTCTAAATGAGTTAACTCATTCGGAGAATAATACGTTTTTCCGCCAGATTCGACAATTTGTTTGGCGGCTCCACCTTGCTCAAATTCTTTCATATACTCCTTGTATAAATCGACACGATTTGCGCCACTTTGGAAGCGATGCAATAATTCTTTTGCGTGTAAAGGAGAGAAGCCGGAAATTTGCTCAACGATTTCTTTGGATTCATTAGCTGATTGAATCACATTTAGCAGTGCCTCTGAATATTCTAAGGGATGGAGCTTATTTTGGGCAGGAGGTGCGATATAAGGCTGCCCAGGTAAAATCGTCCGGTAACTATTCATGGAAGGAGATAAATGCTTAATACTTTCCAAGATCAGGTTGCGAGTTGGATCTATTAATAGGAGGTTACTGTGGCGACCCATTATTTCCATATGTATTTCTCGCGTAATGTCGTCTCCGATTTCGTTTTTACTTTGAATGTGGAAAATAATAATTCGGTCTGTTTCATGTTGTCTAACAGATGATATAATTCCACCTTCTAAATGTTTGCGTAGCACCATGCAAAATAGCGGAGGTTGTGCAGGGTTATCGATTGTTTCATTTGTAATTTGTACACGAGAATAGGATGGGTGGACAGAAAACAATAATTTAAAGTTTTGCCCCTGTGCCCGGATGTGCATTAAAATTTCTTGTGCATTTGGTTGATGTATTTTAGAAATACGTCCTGAAACTAATTGTTGCAGTTCTTTTGTCATTGCAATTGTAAATAAACCATCAAAAGCCATAATTGTTTCCTCTTTCAAAACTTTATCGTCGAACTAGCCTATTGCCACACTTTAGGCAATATCGCTTTTCTAATATGATATCATTTTAAAGGAAACTTGTGTTATAATCAGTTAAGTATATATTGCAACAAGGAAACGGAGTCAGCATATATTTGAAGGAGACGTTATGCGAAGAGAAAAAGGTATATTAATCGTTTTATCAGGTCCATCTGGAGTTGGTAAAGGGACAGTGAGAAAAGAACTGTTTTCCGAGCCTGGCACAAATTATGAGTATTCCATTTCTATGACTACAAGACTTCCAAGAGAAGGCGAAGTAGACGGAGTGGATTATTTCTTTAAACAGAAAGAAGAATTTGAACAGTTAATCGGACAAGGGAAGTTATTAGAGTATGCCTCTTATGTCGGCAATTATTATGGTACTCCCATTGATTATGTAAATGAAACACTAGATTCTGGGCGTGATGTATTTTTAGAAATCGAAGTACAAGGAGCAGCACTTGTACGAGAAAAAGCACCAGATGCACTTTTTATATTCCTTGCACCTCCTAGCTTGTCGGAGTTAGAGCAACGACTAATAGGTAGAGGGACGGAAACGGAAGATGTGATCAATTCAAGAATCCTAGCTGCAAGACAAGAGCTTGAAATGATGCATCTGTATGATTATGTAGTGGAAAATGATGAAGTCACAAAAGCTTGTGCGAAAATAAATGCCATCGTTGCTGCCGAGCATTGTCGACGTGAACGTGTTGAAAAAAGATATTTAGCAATGTTGGAAGGGGAATTTTAAATGTTATATCCATCAGTAGACCAATTAAAAAATAAAATCGATTCAAAATACTCGTTAGTAAGTGTGGCTTCTAAAAGAGCAAGACAGTTACAAGAAGAAGGCGGCGAACGTTTAACTTCATACGTATCTGCTAAACAAGTTGGGAAAGCGTTAGAAGAAGTTGCAGCTGGCGAACTGGCGATTGAGTCATCTAACGAAAACATAATTTACGAAGACGAAGTGTAATAGTTAACTTTATGCAGCAGTTTGGAGAAACAACTGCTGCATAAAGTTAAGCCTCCGGCGGATGCCATAGATTTTGTAAAGGTGTTCATCTGGGCAAGCCGGATGCAAAATCTGGGTCAAATACGCCAAGGCGAATTGGTTTATACAACCTCCCAAAGAATGTAATCTTTGGGAGGTTGTTATTTAGAGGGGAGAAATTAAGATGTTAACTTCTAAAAAAATTATTGTTTGTGTAACTGGTGGGATTGCTGTTTATAAAGCGGTCGCACTAGTCAGTAAACTTACGCAGGCGGGTGCAAATGTCAAAGTGATCATGACAAAATCCGCGATGGAATTTGTCCAACCATTAACTTTTCAAGCGATGTCTAGAAATGATGTGTACTTTGATACATTTGATGAAAAAGATTCAAGCGTAATTGCGCATATTAATCTGGCAGATTGGGCAGATTTAGTCATTGTGGCACCTGCGACAGCGAATGTGATCGGTAAACTTGCCAACGGAATTGCGGACGATATGGTGACGACAACTTTACTTGCGACTACTGCAAAAGTTTGGATTGCACCGGCGATGAATGTACATATGTATGAAAATGCAGCGGTTATACGTAATATAGAGCAACTTTCAAAAGACGGATATTCATTCGTAGAGCCTTCTGAAGGTTTTTTAGCATGTGGTTATATTGGAAAAGGTCGACTGGAAGAACCGGAAAAAATTGTCCAACTTGTAGAAGACTATTTTTCGCCAAAGGATTTGCCTCTTAAAGGGAAAAAGGTTGTTGTCACTGCTGGTCCAACGAGAGAAAGAATTGACCCGGTTCGCTTTTTAACGAATTTTTCCAGTGGGAAAATGGGCTATGCAATGGCGGAAGCAGCGGCAGATTTAGGTGCGGAAACGATTCTTATTTCAGGACCTGTCAGTATAAATCCACCTGCAAATGTGCAATTTATTTCGGTAGAAAGTGCGAAAGAAATGTATGAAGCCGTTCTAGAGCAGTTTGAAACAGCTTCTATTGTTATTAAAACAGCTGCAGTTGCAGATTATAAACCGAAAGAAGTACATGACCAAAAGATGAAAAAGCAACCAGGAGAAGCGACGATTGTATTAGAACGGACAACCGATATTTTGGCATCGCTTGGTGAAAGAAAAACGACTCAGTTATTGATAGGGTTTGCTGCAGAAACGAATGATGTCACTCATTATGCAAAAGGGAAACTAGCAAAGAAAAATGCGGATTATATTATCGCAAATGATGTAACAGAAGCAGGTTCAGGATTCGGAACGGACACAAATTCCGTTACCTTAGTTGGAAAAAATGATGTGGAAATCCATTATGATCATTTGCCTAAAAAGGAACTGGCGCTTCAATTACTACAAACGATTATGAAATTAGAAAAGCCTGAGTCTAAATGATTGTAGAAGTAATTGTCGACGTTTCTGCCTATCCAATTGATCGTCCTTTTGACTATATTGTCCCTGCGGAATTGGAGACTCTTGTGGAAAGAGGAAGTCGTGTGCATGTGCCTTTTGGTCCTCGAAAAGTGCAAGGATTTATAACGAATATTAAAGAAGAAACAGATTTAGATCAATCGAAGCTAAAAGAAGTGCACTCCATTATAGATGTGGAACCAGTTGTAAATGAAGAGCTTTTGCAATTATCCAAATGGCTGACCAATAAAACACTTTGCTATGAAATAGATGCCTTGCAAGTAATGCTTCCAGCGGCTTTGCGTGCTTCTTATAAGAAAAATATTAAGTTAATAGATCCATCAGCACTGGAAGAAGATTTTTTATCTTTATTCGGTAAAAAAGAGGTCATTTCTTATGAAATGATTGAAAAAGCTGGTTACTTGCGTGCGATGAAGAAATACTTAACTAGTGGGGCTGTTCAATTAGAAACAGTTATTAAACAGCAAGCCAAAGCAAAAACAATTGTGAAATATAGCCTAGCATCAGATAAAGAATTTATTGTTAATCAGTTAAATAATCTAACGAAGCAAGCAGTGAAGCAGAAAGAGTTAATTGAATGGCTATTACAGCAACAACAAAGTCCTTTTACGATGCAACAATTGATTGAACGAGCAAATGCTAGTAATAGTACAGTAAAAGCATTAATCGAAAAAGGTATTTTAGGGAAAGAAAAAGAAGAAGTGTATCGAGAGATTTCTTCCCTAGAATATGATGATAAAGATAAACGATTCCAGCTCACGGAAGAACAAACGAATGCACTTACAACGATTAATCATGCACAAGAACATGCTGGAAATACGACATTTCTCTTACATGGGATTACCGGAAGTGGAAAAACAGAAATATATTTAAACGCTATCGAACATTCTATTTTAAAGGGAAAGCAAGCGATTATGCTTGTGCCTGAAATTTCGTTAACACCCCAAATGACTCGTCGTTTTAAGCTTCGATTTGGTGATCAAGTTGCAGTCATGCACAGTGGTTTGTCTATCGGAGAGAAATATGATGAATGGCGAAAAATATGGCGCGGCGAAGTAAAGGTTGTTGTCGGAGCTAGATCTGCCATATTTGCTCCATTCAAAGATTTAGGGATTATCATTTTAGATGAAGAACATGAATCTACTTATAAGCAAGAGGACAACCCTAGATATCATGCAAGAGATGTAGCGATTTGGCGTAGTGAATTTCATCAATGCCCCGTCATTTTAGGAAGTGCCACACCTTCTCTTGAATCTTACGCGCGAGCATCTAAAGGAGTTTATTCTTTATTGACATTGAAAATGCGTGCAAAAGAACAAGCTTTACCTACCGTAAACGTTGTAGATATGCGCGTAGAGTTGAAAAACGGAAATCGTTCTATGTTTAGTGTAGATCTTGCAGACGCGGTAAGAGAAAAACTAGATAAAAAAGAACAAATTGTCCTATTTTTAAATAAACGAGGGTTTTCCTCTTTCGTATTATGTCGAGACTGTGGAACAGTAGTGGAATGTAAACAATGTGATATTTCCCTGACCTATCACCGCGCGGGAGAACAACTAAAATGTCATTATTGTGGACATGAAGAACCAGTTCCGACGAAGTGTCCGGAATGTAATAGTGAACATATTCGATTTTTTGGTACTGGTACACAAAAAGTCGAGGAAGAAATTGCAAAGTTATTTCCATATGCGAGAGTATTGCGAATGGATGTGGACACGACAAGAACTAAGGGAGCACATGAACGAATTTTAAAGCAGTTCGGAGATGGTGGGGCGGATATATTACTCGGTACGCAAATGATTGCGAAGGGGTTAGATTTTCCAAATATTACGCTAGTAGGCGTATTAAATGCGGATACAACACTCCATTTAGCAGATTTCCGAGCAGCAGAAAAAACCTTTCAATTGATGACCCAAGTGAGCGGAAGAGCTGGTAGACATGATAAAGAAGGACAAGTATATATTCAAACGTATACGCCGGAGCATTATGCAATTGAATTATCCAAATCTCAACTTTATGAACCTTTTTATCATACAGAAATGCTCACTCGAAAACAGTATGGATATCCACCTTTCTACTTTTTAACATTAGTGCAAGTAACACATGAAAATGTCATGCTCGCTTCTGAATATGCAAAGCTTGCGACAGATTGGTTAAGGGCGAATTTATCGTCCACAACAATGGTCGTTGGACCTACCGCAAGCGCTATTAGTAGAATACAAAATAGATATCGCTACCAATGTTTGATAAAATACAAAAAAGAACCATTATTAATCGAAAAACTACAGCAACTAATAAAAATATACCGTACGGAGTGGATAAAAAAAGGCGTTATTTTAACGATTGATTTAGATCCGTCTACAATTATATAACAATATTCAGCAAAAAAACGCTGAACGAAGGAACTCTGGCTAAGATCGCCGCGTCCTGCGGCAACGCCTGAGTGACCTACATCCTGTAGGCCTATAGCCTCCGGCGGATGTCACAGATTTTGAATCGATCAAGCTCGATTCAAAATCTGGACGCAATTACGCCAAGGCGAAATTGATTAAGTTTGAAATGAGGAATTGACATGGCAATTAGAACAATTATTACACATCCCAATGAAATTTTGACGACGAAATGTCGAGAAGTAGAAGTTTTTGATGAAAAATTAGCGACACTTCTAGATGATATGTACGACACTATGATTGCTTCTGATGGCATTGGAATCGCAGCACCGCAAGTTGGAGAAACGATTCAAGTGGCAATTGTTGATCTTGGGGAAGGACAAGAAGTGATTGAAATGGTCAACCCTGAAGTCGTAGAGATTGGTGGATCAGAAATAGAAGTAGAAGGTTGTTTAAGTTTTCCGGATATTTACGGGGAAGTGGAACGCCCATTTTATGTAAAAGTGGAAGCGCAAGACCGTGATGGTGCTTTATATGAACTAGAAGCTGAGGACTATGAAGCAAGAGCTATTTTACATGAAATTGATCACTTACATGGCGTTTTATTTACAACTAAAGTGATTCGATATGTAGATCTAGAGGAATTAGAAAATGAGGAGGAAGAAGCATGACAAATATCGTTTTCATGGGGACGCCTGCATTTTCAGCACCTATACTTCGAATGCTAGTAGAAGAAGGCTATAAGGTACTAGCAGTAGTGACACAGCCGGATCGCCCAGTAGGCAGAAAAAAAGTGTTAACTGCTCCTCCTGTCAAAGAAGAAGCAGTAAAACTGGGGTTACCAGTTATCCAACCGACAAAGCTAAAAGGATCACCAGAACTCGAAGAAATTATTGCGCTGGCTCCAGATTTAATCGTGACGGCTGCGTTTGGACAGCTTTTACCGAAAGAACTACTCGATACACCAGCACTTGGCTGTATTAATGTGCATGCATCACTATTACCAGCATACCGCGGAGGTGCACCGATTCATCAAGCAATTATGGATGGGCAAGACAAAACGGGCGTAACGATCATGTATATGGAAGAAAAACTAGATGCTGGAGATATTATTTCTCAAAGCGAAATCCCAATCGCTCATTCAGACGATACAGGACTACTTTTTGATAAGTTAAGCAAGGTCGGTTCTGATTTATTAAAAGAAACTTTACCATCGATCATTTCGAAAACAAATAATCGAGTAAAGCAAGATGAGTCACAAGTAACGTTTGCTCGAAATATTTCACGCGAGCAAGAACGAATCGATTGGAACAAATCGGCCTTAGATATACACAACCAAATTCGAGGCTTACATCCATGGCCAGTAGCGTATACAACGCTTGAAGAGCAAACCGTGAAAATATGGAAAGCAGAAACAATACAAGTAAAGTCAAAAGAACTACCAGGAACTGTTGTGAAAATTGAATCGGATTATTTTGTTGTTCAAACTGGTTTGGAAGAAGCAATTCGAATAAATGAATTACAGCCAGCTGGAAAAAAGAAAATGTCCGCAGAAGATTATTTGCGTGGCGTTGGTTCGAAATTGCGAATAGGGGATATATTTGAATGACAAAAATACAAGAAAAAATTTGGACAGGCAATGTTCGAGATGCAGCACTCAATATACTAATGGCCGTTGAAAAACAACAAGCCTATAGCAACTTATTATTACATCAAACGATTGAGAAATATAAAATCGATGATAAAGACCGAGCCTTATTAACCGAGCTAACCTATGGGACACTACAATATAAAATGACATTGGACTATTATTTGGAACCATTCATTAAAGGGAAATTAGATGATTGGGTCAAACAATTACTTCGTCTTTCTTTATATCAAATTCATTACTTATCTCGAATCCCAGATCATGCAGCGGTAAATGAAGCGGTAAATATTGCGAAAAGAAGAGGCCATAAAGGAATTTCTGGAGCAGTAAATGGTATTCTTCGTTCTATTTTAAGAGAAGGTGTCCGTTCAACAGAAGAGATAAAAGATGAATTGGAGCGTCTTTCGATTGAAACCAGTCATCCACTTTGGATGGTGAAACGATTCGTTTCGGAGTACGGTTTTGAAACAACAGCGAAAATGCTCAAGGAAAATAATGAGCAACCTGTGACGACGCTTCGTGTGAATTTATTTAAACGAACGGTGGATCAAGTGTTGCATTTATTGACCCAAGAAGGATATGTCGTAGCTCAAAGTGAAGTTATACCGGAATGTATATATTTGTTCAACGGTCAGGCAGCGAAAACAACTGCTTTCCAAAATGGTTTCGTCACGATTCAAGATGAAAGCTCGATGATTCCAGCTTATGCACTTCAAGCAGAACCTGGTATGACCGTACTAGATATGTGTTCAGCCCCAGGCGGAAAAACGACGCATATTGCAGAAAAAATGCGTAATACTGGAAAACTAATAGCAATGGATATTCATGAACATAAGCTAAAACTAGTAAAAGAAAATGCAGCTAGACTCGGTTTTGATTTTATCGAAACGGTGCAAATGGATGGTCGTAAATCTTCGGAAGCGTACGAAGCTCAAATCTTTGATCGTATATTGGTAGATGCACCATGTAGTGGTTTAGGGGTAATGAAGCGTAAGCCGGATATTAAATATACGAAAAACGAAAAGGATTTCGCAACACTTAAGCCAATCCAATTAAAATTATTGGATGAGGCATACAAGCTATTAAAACAAGATGGACTTTTAGTATATAGTACTTGTACGGTTGACCGGGAAGAGAATGAGGGAACAGCTAAATTATTTTTAGAAGCGCATCCTGATATGGAACTTCAGCCTTTCCCAAGCGTTATTACGAATATAAAAGATCAAGAACAAGAAGGAATGCTCCAACTTTTCCCACAAGATTTAAGAAGTGATGGATTCTTTGTTGCAATTTTCAAGAAGAGCTAAGCTTCTAAAAAGAAAAATTGACTTTTCTTTTCATTTTAAAAGAGGTGATGGAAGAAATGAAGTTCGTTGTTAAAACTGATGTGGGTTTGAAAAGGACTGTAAATGAGGACCGGGTAGATGTATTCGTCCGCGACGATGATCGTATACTTGCGGTTGTTGCAGATGGTATGGGTGGTCACAATGCTGGAGATGTGGCAAGTGAATTAGCTATTACTGAGTTCAAAAAGTATTTTACAACGTATAATCCCGCTGTTATTAAAGCAAAAGATTGGCTTACTTATACATTCCAATCGATTAACCAATCCATTGCTAGACATTCGTCCGTCACTGCCGGGTGTGAAGGGATGGGGACGACTTTAATCGCTGGCCTATTTGACAAGCATAAAGGAATTATCGCACATGTCGGGGATAGTCGTGTTTATCAAATTACGAAAGAAAAAGTGCATCAAATAACACGGGATCATTCTTATGTAAATGTATTAATCGATTCAGGTGAAATTAGTGAAGAACAGGCGAAAACGCATCCAAAGAAAAATGTATTGATGAAAGCAATTGGTACTGAACAAACGATTCAACCTGATTTTTTCGATGTAGAATTTATTCCGAACTCTTACTTTCTCTTTTGTACGGATGGATTAAGCAATAAATTAAGCGAAACTTTTATACAATCCCTCCTATATTCAGATAAAACGCTCGAAGAAAAAGCGAGTCAATTAGTAGAGGAAGCAAATCAATCTGGTGGGGAAGATAATATTACATTAGTCTTACTATCAAACCATGATAAGGAGGTGTAAGGATGTTAATAGGTAAACGAATTAGCGGCAGATACAAGTTGCTTGAAATGATTGGTGGAGGCGGCATGTCCAATGTGTATTTGGCACATGATATGATTTTAGACCGTGATGTGGCGATCAAAATTTTGCGCTATGATTTTTCAAATGAAGAAGAATTACACCGAAGATTTCAACGAGAAGCATTATCTGCAACCAGCCTTACACACCCAAATATAGTGAATATATACGATGTTGGGGAAGATGGGGATATTCACTATATTGTTATGGAGTATGTGAAAGGGGAAACATTAAAACAATACATACAACGGAATGCTCCCGTTTCACCTAAAAAATCAGTAACGATTATGAAACAGCTTACTTCCGCTATTGCAAATGCACATAATAATCATATTATTCATCGGGATGTTAAACCTCAAAATATTTTGTTAGATGAAGAAGAAAATATTAAAATTACAGACTTTGGAATAGCGATGGCACTTAGTGCTACTTCTTTTACACAAACGAATTCCGTATTAGGGACGGTCCATTATTTGTCCCCAGAACAAGCACGCGGAGGAACAGCTACCAACCAATCCGACATTTATGCTTTAGGGATTGTGCTGTTTGAGCTACTCACTGGGCAACTTCCGTTTTCTGGAGAATCTGCTGTATCGATTGCATTAAAGCATTTGCAATCGGAAACACCTTCTATTCGTGCGATTAATCCAGCTATCCCGCAAAGCTTAGAAAATGTTGTTTTAAAAGCAACTGCAAAAGATCAAAAAAATCGATATCATAATGCAGAAGAAATGGAAGCAGATTTAGCAACGGCTTTATCACCAGAAAGAGCGGAAGAGGCGAAGTTTGTTGTTGCGGTAGATGATGATGCAACAAAAGTTCTACCCGTTATTAAAGAACCAGTATCTTTTGAGGAAGTTTCCGATACAAAAAAAATGGCAGTTCCAACCACGGAAGTAGTAGAAGAGGTAAAGCCGAAAAGTAAAAAGAAAAAAAGAAAGATTATTGGTGCAATCATAGCAAGTATCGTAGTGCTTGCATTGCTAGTTATTATTGTATTTCCAGGAATGTTTAGACCGAAAAAAATTGAAGTGCCAGACGTATCCAATTTAGAAGTTGAGTTAGCTATCGAACAACTAGAAGCGGAAGGATTCACAATTGGTGAACAAACATTAGAGTTTAACGAAGAAGTGGAAGCAGACCATGTTATTCGCACAACACCTGAAGCTGGAAAAATGAGAGATAAAGAAACAGAAATCGATCTAATTGTCTCTTCTGGTAAAGAAACATCCGCGATTGTAGACTATGTGGGACAAGATATCGACCAAGTGAGAACACTACTTCAAAATCAAAACTTGCTGGATATTGATGATGAGGAAGTAAGATTCGATTCAAAACCTGCTGGAACGATTTTAGAACAATCACCAGTCGGTGGTACAGAAATTATTCCAGATGAAACGGTATTAAAATTTGTCGTAAGTAAAGGTCCTGACTTAAGAACGGTAAATGATTTAACGAATTACAACGAAAAAGCATTAAATGATACAGAAAAATCTTCTGGATTTAAGATAAGAATAGCTGGAAAAGAAAACCACGATACTATTCAAAAAGGGAACGTTATTAGGCAAGACCCAAAACCGAATGCTAGAGTAGCACCAGGTAGTACGATAGAAGTCATCATTTCAGACGGGCCTAAAGAAAAGCCAACTAAATTCTTTACCAAGACGATTACGATTCCATATGAACAACCGAATTTAAATGAAGAAGAGTCCGAGGACGAACAGCAAGACGACGAAATAGTAGTGCAACCACAAGTTGTGCGTATTTATATTCAAGATAAAACAAGATCACTTGAAGAACCGGTAGAAGAGTTTGTTTTAACAGAAACGACGCAAAGACAACTTAAATTAGAAATAAGTGAAGGGCAAAAAGCAGTCTATCGTATTTATGTGAATTCAGAGGAAATTGTGAATCAAACGATTGCTTATGACGATATTTAAAGGAGGTTTCGGATGCCACAAGGTCAGATAAGAAAAGCATTAAGTGGATTTTATTATGTATATGATGATGGTCAAGTGATTCAATGTCGAGCTAGAGGAGTTTTCAGAAACAGAGGAGAATCTCCTTTAGTAGGTGACTTTGTAGATTATACAGTGGATGGAGAGAATGACGGGACGATTATGGTCATTCACGAGCGCAAAAATAACTTAGTTCGCCCTCCAATAGCAAACATTGACCAAGCAATATTAGTATTTTCGATAAAAGAACCAGATTTCAATACGATTTTATTAGATCGCTTTTTAGTAGTGCTGGAATCATTTTATATTGAACCAATCATTTGTTTAACGAAAAGTGATTTAATGGACGAACAAATGGAAAAAACGATGGAAAAGTATATAAAAGACTATGAACTAATCGGTTATCAAGTGTTGATGACATTCAAAGATGATCCGTCGTTTGATGAGAAAATAGCACCAATACTAAAAGATAAAATGACCGTACTTGCGGGGCAATCTGGTGTTGGGAAATCTACATTATTAAATACTATTTTACCATCTCTAGATTTAAAAACAGGTGTAATTTCCAACGCACTAGGCCGAGGAAAACATACTACTAGGCATGTAGAGCTTATCCAAGTTTGCGGAGGATTACTTGCAGACACACCAGGTTTTAGCTCGTTTGAGTTCGATTTGATGGAAAAGGAAGAACTGTCCAAGTGTTTCCCGGAGTTTGTTGAAAAACAAGATGCATGCAAGTTTAGAGAATGTATGCATGTGAAGGAACCAAAATGTGCTGTAAAAGATGCAGTAGAGACTGGGGAAATCAAGGAATATCGATACAAGCATTACTTACAGTTTTTAGATGAAATATTAGAAAGAAAGCCGAGGTACTAATTATGGTGAAAATAGCTCCCTCCATTTTAGCAGCAGATTTTGCGAAACTTGGAGAAGAAGTATTAGAAGTTGAAAAAGCGGGTGCCGATCTTATTCATATCGATGTGATGGATGGCCATTTTGTTCCGAATATTACAATGGGGCCAATCGTTGTAGAAGCACTACGTCCACTTACAACTTTGCCTCTAGATGTGCATTTAATGATTGAAAATGCAGACCAATATATCGAAGCATTTGCAAAAGCAGGAGCGGACTATATTACGGTGCATGTGGAAGCTTGTCCACATCTACATCGAACAATCCAATTGATCCGTTCTTTTGGTGTGAAGCCGGGTGTGGTGCTAAATCCGCATACACCTGTTGAGTCTATTCAGCATGTGCTTGAAGATATTGATATGGTGCTCTTTATGACCGTAAATCCAGGATTTGGCGGGCAAAAGTTTATTCATTCGGTCGTCCCAAAAGTGAAACAACTAGCGGAAATTATTCAAGAAAGAAATCTTTCTATTGAGATTGAAATCGATGGCGGTATTAATGAAGAAACGATTAAACCTTGTGTCGAAGCTGGAGCTACCGTTTTAGTAGCGGGATCTGCTATTTATAATGCTCCAGATAAAGGAAAAGCTTTGCAAGCGATTAAAGAAGCAGGTTTAAGTGTATTAGCGAAATGAAACGAGTAATTGTTTGTTCTGGGGGTCCAGTTGAGGAAGTTGTTGATTTTGAACAGCTTCCTCTTTTGGAAGAAGAGACTGTTTTTCTAGGTGCTGATCGAGGTGCTCTGCATTTATTAGCAAAAGGAATCAGCCCAACTGAAATTATCGGTGATTTCGACTCGCTGACAAAGGAAGAATTTCAGTTAGTAAAACAACAAGTAAGCAAAGTGACAGTGCTGCAAGTAGAAAAAGATGAGACGGATACCCATCTAGCAATTCAAAAAGCACTTACATACGAACCGGACGAAATAATATTGACTGGAGTTACAGGGGGACGATTAGACCATTACGAAGCGAGTTTACATGATATATGCCGTTTTCAAATGGAACATCCGGATATTCTTTTCTCCATTCAAAATAATCAAAACATCATCCAATTTTTATTTCCTGGAACTTATGAAATCGAGCAAGACGACCATTATAAATATATTTCTTTTTTTTCTTTCGGTGAAAAAGTGGGGAAAATTTCTTTAAAAGGGTTTTTATATAATGTTACAGAAGAAAATATTTCGGTGGGCAATGCAAAATTCACAAGTAATGAAGTAAAAGGACGAACAAGTACTATCTCTTTTATCACTGGCATATGTTTAATGATAAGAAGCAGTGACTAAAAGGGAGGAATTGTGTGAAGGTCTACACATTTAGATTGCCTAAATCCGTTAGTAGTTTGATGAAAGTTTGCATTCGTCTGTTTAAAAGAGAAGAAGTGAAGAAATGAATGGCCTTGATGACTCCATATGTATTGGGGTCATTTTTTTGTAAAAAATAAAAAATACCAAACCGACAATTGTCAGCTTGGCATTATTTACGAGAGCGATTAAACGCGCTCAATTTTTCCTGATTTTAAAGCTCTAGCAGAAACCCATACACGTTTAGGTTTACCGTCTACAAGAATACGGACCTTTTGAAGGTTTGCTCCCCACGTACGTTTGTTAGCGTTCATAGCGTGAGAACGAGCATTACCAGAACGAGCTTTACGCCCAGTGATTGCACATACTTTTGGCATTATATTTCCTCCTCTTAAAAGAAGCTGAAAGATTTTTCAGTTCGATATTTCACATACTTTAATAATTTACCACAGACTTTTAGTATGCGCAAGCCTTATCAAGAAAAAAACCTTTACAGACAAAAAGTGTACACTAATAGAAATTGTGCGTCACAGTCATTAGCATCTCACTCCAAGTAAAGAGTTATTTTATGAATAGGTTGCTTTCACCGGTAATTTGGTTGCTCTCATTACTGATTTGATTGCTTTCGTAATAGAATTAGTTGCTTTCAATGACAGATTAGTTGCCCTTATCCATTTACTGGATTCAAATATTCGAAAAACCTGTATAAGACTTTGTTTTTAGCGACGCATCACTCCTAAACAGGGAATCTCTAGACGAAAAGAAAGGTTTCTTTTATAATTTCTAAGGGTGTAGTACAATAAAGGGTAGTCAAAAAGACTTGGGAGGTTTCAACATGTCAATTGAATTGAAAAACGAATTCGGACAAATTGATATATCACAAGATGCTGTTGCTCAAATTGCTGGTGGTGCCGCGATTGAGTGCTATGGAATTGTTGGTATGGCATCAAAGCACCAGATCAGAGACGGACTAACAGATATATTAGGAAAAGAAAACTTCACAAAAGGTGTAGTAGTCAGACAAGAGAAAGAGCATTTACATATTGATATGTATATAATTGTAAGTTACGGAACGAAAATTTCAGAAATAGCTTATCAAATACAATCGAAAGTGAAATACACACTGAACAAATCTCTTGGAATGTCCGTGGAATCCGTAAATGTTTATGTACAAGGAGTTCGCGTGGCAAACGTGTGAATAAGGAGAGAACATAATGAAATTAATCAATGGTATTCAATTTGCAGATATGGTCAAGATGGGAGCGCATCATCTTTTTCAAAATGCAGATTATGTAGATGCACTAAACGTATTTCCAGTTCCGGACGGTGACACTGGAACAAATATGAATCTTTCCATGACTTCTGGTGCTAAAGAAACTGCCGCACATGCAGGAGAACATATTGGGAAAACGGCACAAGCTCTATCTAAAGGATTGCTTATGGGTGCACGTGGGAACTCAGGCGTTATTTTATCCCAATTGTTTAGAGGTTTTGGGAAATCAGTAGAAAATCATGAAACGTTAACTGCCGGTCAATTTGCACAAGCGTTGAACTATGGGGTGGAAACAGCTTATAAAGCGGTAATGAAACCTGTCGAAGGTACTATTCTAACAGTAGCGAAAGACGCGGCGAAAAAAGCGGTTGAAGTGAGCGAAACTGAAGATGATATTCGATCACTAATGGCAGCAATTGTAGAAGAAGCCAAACAATCGTTAAACAGAACACCAGATTTATTGCCAGTGTTAAAAGAAGTAGGGGTAGTAGATAGTGGTGGCCAAGGGCTTGTTTTCGTCTATGAAGGCTTTTTAGCTAGCTTGAGAGGGGAAGCGCTTCCTGAAAAAACAGTAGCTTCGTCAATGGATGATTTAGTAAGTGCAGAACATCATAAAAGTGTACAAGGGTTTATGGATACAGCAGACATTGAATTTGGCTTTTGTACGGAGTTCATGGTTCGGTTAGAAGAAGGTAAAAAAGCGTTTGATGAAACACAATTCCGCAATGATTTAAGTGCTTTCGGAGATTCATTATTAGTTATTTCGGATGAGGAAGTAGCGAAAATCCATATTCACTCGGAAACACCAGGTGACGTATTAACATACGGTCAACAATATGGTGATTTAATCAAAATTAAAATCGAAAATATGCGTGAGCAGCATTCGGAAATCGTCGGTGAAGGACATATAAATGAAGCACCTGTCAAAAAAGCGGAAGTTCATCCATATGCAGTAGTAACAGTCGCAATGGGGAGTGGCGTATCAGAGCTACTTAAAAGTTTAGGTGCATCTGCTGTCATCGAAGGTGGGCAAACGATGAACCCCTCTACAGAAGATATCGTGAAAGCCATTGAAGCTGTTGGAGCTGAACGCGTGCTAATACTACCGAATAACAAAAATATTATTATGGCTGCTGAGCAAGCTGCAGAAGTGCTAGGGATAGAAGCGGCGGTTGTTTCGACCAAAACAATCCCACAAGGAATGGCAGCAATCTTAGCATTTAATCCGCAAGCAACTGTGGAAGAAAATCAAAAAAATATGACGAACGCGTTTGCGCATGTTAAAACGGGTCAAGTTACATTTGCGGTTCGTGACACATCCATTGACGGTGTGGAAATTAAAAAAGATGACTTCATGGCACTTGCAGAAGGTAAAATTATTTTATCGAATCCTTCAAGAGTAGAATCTGCGACGAGCCTGGCAAAAGCATTGATAGATGAAGAATCAGAAATTGTTACCGTTATTTATGGGGACGATGTTTCAGAAGAAGAAGCAAATGAGTTTGCTGCGTTCATTGAAGAGCAATTTGAAGATGTTGAAGTGGAAGTTTATAACGGTAAACAACCTCTTTATCCATATATTCTATCTGTCGAATAATACAAGGCCACGGGAAAAAACAGCTCCCGTGGTTTTTTAGTCTTGTAATACTTTCCATGATTATATTTTTGTTTAATCTAGCTATTAGGTGTAAAATAGAAAGTAAATATATAGTTTACTGGAGGTCTATGCTTTGAAATTCAAATCCGTTTTTGACATAATTGGACCCGTTATGATTGGACCGTCCTCTTCCCATACGGCAGGAGCAGCACGAATTGGTCGAGTAGCAAGAGATTTATTTGGAAAACAACCTACATGGGCAAAAATACATTTATATGGATCTTTTGCAGAAACCTATAAAGGACATGGTACAGATGTTGCAATAATTGGTGGATTGCTCGATTATGATACATTTGATGAGCGCATTAAAACGGCTTTTGAAGATGCGAAAAGAGCAGGACTTACCTTTGAATTTATACCGGAAACGGCCAATACAGAGCATCCAAATACCGCACGTATCGTCATTGGAGATGGCAAGCAGGAAATGTCCATGGTTGGTATTTCTATTGGTGGTGGGAAAACGGAAATTACGGAGTTAAACGGTTTTCCACTGCGACTGTCAGGTAATTTAGCTGCCATTTTAGTCGTGCACGAAGACAGATCGGGATGTATTGCAAATGTGGCTAATTGCTTAGCCAAGTACGATATTAATATTGGTCATATGGAAGTTTCACGAAAAGAAAAAGGAAATATGGCCTTAATGGTAATAGAAGTGGATCAAACAGTAGAAGAGTATATACTTGAGGAAATTGGAAAACTACCGAATATTACGCAAGTAACGAGAATAGCAGATTAAGGGGGATTTCATATGGAAGTGTTATTTCATAATGTTCGCGAGTTAGTAGATAGAGCAAATAAAGAGCAAAAACTAATATCAGAAATCATGATTGAACAAGAAATATTAATCACAGGTCGTTCAAGAGATGAAATTATGGCGCAAATGGACCGTAATTTAACCGTTATGGAAGAAGCGGTTGAAAAAGGTCTAAATGGGGTACGCTCCTCTTCTGGGTTAACTGGAGGAGATGCAGTGCTGCTGCAAGCTTATATGAAAAAAGGAAACACATTATCTGGTGAGTTAATGCTAGATGCTGTCAGTAAAGCAGTAGCTACAAATGAAGTAAATGCAGCAATGGGGACGATTTGTGCAACTCCCACTGCAGGTTCTGCGGGGGTTGTACCAGGTACCTTGTTTGCGGTGAAAAACAAATTAAATCCGACGAGAGAACAAATGATTCGTTATTTGTTTAATGCGGGGGCATTTGGATTTGTAGTTGCAAATAATGCTTCGATTTCTGGTGCTGCTGGTGGCTGTCAAGCAGAAGTTGGCTCAGCGGCGGGAATGGCTGCGGCGGCAATCGTAGAAATGGCTGGCGGTACTCCGGAACAAAGCTCTACTGCATTTGCGATTACATTAAAAAATATGCTTGGTTTAGTTTGTGATCCGGTAGCGGGATTAGTTGAAGTTCCATGTGTGAAGCGAAATGCTATGGGTGCTTCGAATTCATTGGTAGCAGCTGATATGGCGCTTGCTGGTGTAACTAGCCGCATTCCTTGTGATGAAGTTATCGATGCGATGTATAAAATTGGTCAAACAATGCCGACAGCTTTAAAAGAAACAGCTCAAGGCGGGCTTGCTGCAACTCCTACTGGAAAATGGTTAGAAGCTAAAATATTCGGCGGAGCAGTTGTAAGTAGTGGAAACTAAAAAAGATGAGTTAGTAACTTCCTTAAAAGGAGTGGGAAGTGGAACTGCTAACGCATTGCAAGAACTCGGAATCGTCACATTAGAAGATTTAGTCATGACATTCCCTTACCGGCACGAGGATTTTCGGTTAAAAAATATTGCAGAAACGCCACATAATGAGCGAGTCACAGTAGAAGGAAGGGTCGAAAGTGAGCCCTCCCTCCTTTTTTTAGGAGCTAAAAAATCACGAATGCAAGTCCGATTACTAGCAGGGCAGCATCTGATAAAGGCTGTATTTTTCAATCAAGCATATTTAAAAAATAAAATAATTCCTGGATCAATCGTGACAGTAACTGGAAAATGGGATAGGGGTAGACAAGTTATTAATGTGTCTACTTTTTCAGCAGGTCCAAAAACGGATCAGCAAGACTTTGAACCGGTTTATTCGCTAAAAGGTTCTATTAGCCAAAAGGTTTTTCGTAAATTTATGCGTCAAGCCTTAGATGAAGTGAATGGATACTTAATAGATCCCTTGCCGGAATCAATAAGAGTGTCTTATCGTTTACCGAATATAGCAGAAGCATTGGAAGGTATTCATTTCCCACAAGATGTAGACCATTCCAAAAATGCTCGCAGGCGTTTTGTGTACGAAGAATTGCTTATATTTCAGTTGAAAATGCAAGCGATTAAAAAAGTTCGTAAAGAACAAAATGTTGGAAATAGTATCTCATTCGATAATGATAAACTGAAAAAATTAATCGAAACATTGCCATACGAACTAACGAACGCCCAAAAAAGAGTCGTCAATGAGATTTGCCGAGATTTGAAAGAACCACATCGGATGAACCGTTTACTACAAGGAGATGTTGGTTCTGGTAAGACGATCGTAGCGGCGATTTGCTTATATGCGACAATAACAGCGGGGTATCAAGGTGCACTTATGGCGCCTACGGAGATTTTAGCTGAACAACATGCCAGCTCTTTAGACGAATGGTTAGCGCCTATCGGTATAAAAATTGCACTCCTTACAGGGTCGACAAAAGTGAAAGCACGTCGAACAATACTAGAAAACCTAGAAGTTGGGAATATCGATTTATTAATCGGCACGCATGCATTAATACAGCCAGATGTGTCATTTAAACAGCTTGGTTTAGTGATTACAGATGAACAGCATCGATTTGGTGTCGAACAGCGAAGAGTGTTGAAAGAAAAAGGCGAAAATCCAGATGTTTTGTTTATGACGGCAACACCGATACCAAGAACTTTAGCGATTACTGCTTTTGGAGAGATGGACGTCTCGATTATTGACGAAATGCCTGCTGGGAGAAAGAAAATTGATACATATTGGATGAAGCAGGAGCAGCTTCATAAATTGGTTGTTCGCTTAAAAGCAGAGTTGGCAAAAGGAAGACAAGCCTATATTATATGTCCGCTAATCGAAGAGTCCGAAAAACTAGATGTTCAAAATGCAGTCGATGTGTACAATATGATGTCTGCTGAACTCGGTAATGATTATTCTGTCGGCTTGATGCATGGTCGCCTGCACCCAGATGAGAAAGAAGAAGTGATGCGAAAATTTTCGGCCGGCGAAGTGAAAGTGCTTGTTTCTACGACTGTTGTGGAAGTTGGGGTGAATGTGCCAAATGCGACATTTATGATTATTTTTGATGCGGAGCGTTTTGGTCTTGCGCAACTTCATCAGTTAAGGGGACGCGTAGGACGTGGGGAGCATCAGTCCTACTGCATTTTACTTGCCGATCCGAAATCGGAAGAAGGTAAAGAGCGTATGACGTCGATGACCGAGACCAATGATGGGTTCGTGCTTGCAGAAAAAGATTTAGAACTAAGAGGTCCTGGTGACTTTTTCGGTCGTAAACAAAGTGGCTTGCCAGAATTTAAAATGGCGGATCTTGTACATGATTATCGAGCACTTAATACAGCTAAGGTAGATGCGGAAAAGCTTTTAAACTCGGATGATTTTTGGAAGTCTGAAGAAATGGAAGGTCTAAGAACGATTCTCACCCATTCAAAAGCACTAGACGGAGAACGTATCGATTAAGAAGAATGCAAGAATGATTTTGAATCTATTCTTGCATTCTTTTTTTAATATTTATATACTGATATTAGTACCAAGTGCTAAAATGGTGGTGATTGGATGAAATACACAAAAAAAGACAGACAACAACTACTTCTAGAGACATTAGAGAAAAATCCATTTATCACGGATGAAAAACTAGCTTCGACATTCAACGTAAGCGTTCAAACGATTCGTCTGGATCGAATGGAGTTATCTATACCAGAATTACGTGAACGTATAAAATCAGTAGCGGCACATAATTTTG
The DNA here is from genome assembly GCF_056396485.1 of Psychrobacillus sp. 05T411. Classification (NCBI taxonomy): domain Bacteria; kingdom Bacillati; phylum Bacillota; class Bacilli; order Caryophanales; family Bacillaceae; genus Psychrobacillus; species Psychrobacillus sp. 05T411. Next base: position 73,334 of record NZ_JBFTLO010000003.1, read on the forward strand.
GGGAAGAAGTAAAGTCACTTCCGCTAAATGAGGTAATTGGTGAAATCATAGATATTGATTTGGACAAACAAGCTATTTCTATATTGGATATTACACAAGACCATGTATTTGCAAGAAATGGCATTGCAAGAGGACATCATTTGTTTGCGCAAGCAAATTCTTTAGCGGTAGCAGTGATAAACGATGAATTAGCACTTACTCGAAAATCTACCATTACGTTTGTGAAACCTGTCAAAGCGGGAGATAGAGTAATTGCAAAAGCAGTCGTTTTATCTAGGGATACAGAAAAAAATAGTACGTTAATAGAAGTGACTAGCAAAGTAGAAAATGATACTGTTTTTATCGGGCAATTTAGTATGTACCGTGTGACAAAGTCTTAAATAAAGGTGATGAAAAATGAAAATTTCCATTGATGCAATGGGTGGAGATAATGCCCCGCATGAAATCGTAAAAGGTGTATATGAAGCACTTCAAGCTTTTGATGATATTGAAATCCAGTTGTATGGGGATGAACAAAAGCTAACTTCTCTCATTACGGCACATGAACGATTACAAGTGATACATACAGATGAGGTAATCGAAGGGACGGATGAACCAGTCCGTGCTATTCGCAGAAAGAAAAACTCTTCCTTAGTAAAAATGGCTGAATCAGTGAAAAACGGTGAATCAGATGCATGTGTTTCCGCTGGGAATACAGGGGCTTTAATGGCTGCAGGTTTGTTTGTTGTTGGACGTATTAACCAAGTAGATCGTCCGGCGCTAGCACCGACTTTGCCAACTCTTGATGGTAAAGGATTTGTGATGCTCGATTTAGGAGCTAATTCGGATGCAAAGCCAGAGCATCTAGAGCAGTTCGCAGTTATGGGAAGTGTATATGCCGAAAAAGTACGTGACATAAAAAACCCTCGTGTTGGGCTTTTAAATATCGGAACAGAAGATATTAAGGGAAATGAACTAACAAAAGCGGCATTCGAATTATTGAAAAATGCACCGATTAACTTTATTGGAAATGTGGAGTCTAGAGATTTACTGAACGGTGTGGCAGATGTTGTCGTAACAGATGGTTTTACCGGTAATATGGTGTTGAAAACTATTGAAGGTACAGCATCAAGTATTTTTACATTGCTTAAAGAAGCGTTCAATACTTCTACCAAAACAAAAATTTCGGCGTTATTAGTAAAAGACCAGCTTCGTGGATTGAAAAACAAGTTAGACTACACAGAGTATGGTGGTGCAGGATTATTTGGGTTAAAAGCACCTGTTATTAAAGCGCATGGTTCTTCCAATGCCAACGCCATTTTCCACGCCATCCGCCAAGCAAGAACGATGGTGCAGTATGATGTGTGTGGAATTATTCAAAGTACCTTAAGAAAGGAATTATCCAATGACTAAAATTGCATTTATTTTTCCAGGACAAGGTTCCCAAACAGTTGGGATGGGTCAGCAACTGATTGAAAGCAAAGAGGAAAGTAAAAAGTATTACGATCAAGCAGATGAAGTATTAGGATTTTCTTTATCGAACATTATGCTAGAAGGTCCTGCCGAAGAGCTTACAAAAACATACAATGCACAACCTGCCTTACTAACAACGAGTACGATGGTTGCAAAGCAGCTAGTGGAAGCTGGCATTTCACCTGATTATACGGCTGGTCATAGTTTAGGCGAATACTCCGCACTTGTTGCATCAGGTGTACTAAGCTTTGAAGATGCTGTTTTATTAGTGCATAAAAGAGGTCTTTTTATGAATGAAGCAGTACCTGCTGGCGAAGGGGCAATGGCTGCTATTTTAGGGTTAGATAAAGATTCGTTAAACGAAGTAACAAAGGAAGTATCTGCAACTGGCGATACTGTTCAAGTAGCGAATTTGAATTGCCCAGGTCAAATTGTTATTTCTGGAACTGCTGCTGGAGTAGAAAAGGCTTCGGTAAAAGCAAAAGAAGCGGGTGCGAAAAGAGCAATTCCGCTAGTAGTTAGTGGACCATTCCATTCCGAATTAATGCGCCCAGCAGCTCAAAAATTAGATGCTGCCATTTCTTCTATTGACTTAAAAGAAGCGGCTACACCAGTTATTTCGAATGTGACTGCTCAAGCTGTAACTGAAAGTGCGACGATTAAAAACTTATTAGTGGAGCAGCTTTATTCGCCTGTTCGATGGGAAGAGTCTATTGGAAAAATGATTGAACTAGGCGTCACTACATTTATCGAATGTGGACCAGGTAAAGTGTTAAGCGGATTAGTGAAAAAAATCGATCGTTCTGTTACAACTTATTGCGTATATGATGAGGAATCATTGCAACAAGTAATGGACTCGTTAGGAGAGAAGAAAAATGGGTAAATTAGACGGAAAATCAGCAATCGTAACAGGTGCATCTCGCGGGATTGGAAAAGATATAGCATTATTTCTTGCAAAAGAAGGTGCAAAAGTTGCGGTAAACTATAGCGGAAGTAAAGAAAAAGCAGAAGCAGTAGTAGAAGAAATTAAAGCAATTGGTGGCGAAGCATTTGCGATTCGAGCAAACGTCGATCAATCAGAAGATGTGAAAGAATTGGTGAGTGCTACACTAGAACAATTCGGTTCCATTGATATTTTAGTAAATAATGCAGGTATTACACGTGATAATTTACTTATGCGTATGAAAGAGCAAGAATGGGATGATGTACTTAACACGAATTTAAAAGGCGTGTTCCTATGTACAAAAGCTGTCACAAGACAAATGATGAAACAACGTGCTGGTCGTATTATTAATATTACATCCATCGTTGGTGTATCTGGAAATCCGGGACAAGCAAATTATGTAGCGGCAAAAGCGGGTGTTATCGGTTTAACAAAAACGTCGGCATTAGAACTAGCAAGCCGAAATATTACAGTGAACTCGGTTGCACCGGGGTTTATCACTACGGATATGACGGATGCGCTTCCAGAAGAAGTGAAAACACAAATGCTGAGCCAAATCCCGCTAGCTAAGTTTGGTAACACCGAAGATATTGCCAAAGCAGTTGCGTTTTTAGCTTCGGATGATGCAAACTATATTACTGGACAAACATTACATGTAAACGGTGGAATGTTCATGTAATCTCCTCTTTCAAAAGGCGTGAGAATTTTGTATAATCATTGAGGGGAGGTGACTAATGTGTCAACAGTATTAGAACGCGTAACAAAAGTAATCGTAGATCGTCTAGGTGTAGACGAGAGCGAAGTTAAACTAGAAGCATCTTTCCGTGATGATCTAGGTGCTGACTCCCTAGATGTAGTTGAATTAGTAATGGAACTGGAAGATGAGTTCGATATGGAAATTTCAGATGAAGACGCTGAAAACATTTCAACTGTAGGTAGTGCAGTTAGCTATATTGAAAGTAAACAAAGCTAATGACAAATAGCGAAAAGAGACGTCCTACTTATTCAGGGTGAATAAGGGCAGGGCGTCTCTATTTCTTTTTGCACAATGCTTTATAAACAGGTAAACTTAAGAGCATACATGACAAAGCGAAAAAAGTGAGGAAGGCAGATTATTCATGAAAGTAAATCGTAAAAATAATCATACAAGAAAAACAGTATTCTCTGAAAATGTGAGAGAAAAGTTTGAGCAATTTCAGCAACATTTTCAAATTCATTTTAATAATCCAGCACTATTGTATCAAGCCTTTACCCATTCATCCTATGTGAATGAGCATCGACGGAAATTTTTTGCCGATAATGAACGCTTAGAATTTCTTGGTGACGCTGTATTAGAATTATCCGTTTCCCAATATTTGTTTCAGCAATATACAATGATGAGCGAAGGAGAGTTAACAAAGCTCCGTGCAGCAATCGTTTGTGAGCCTTCGCTTGTATTATTTGCCAATGAGTTAGATTTTGGTCAATATGTATTGCTTGGAAAAGGAGAAGAACTAACAGGCGGACGAGAAAGACCAGCATTACTTGCAGACGTTTTTGAGGCGTTTGTAGGGGCATTGTATTTGGATCAAGGGTTAGACGAAGTCGTCTCCTTTTTAGAGAAAATTGTTTTTCCGAAAATAGAGCTCGGTGCTTTTTCGCATGTGATGGATTATAAAAGTCAGCTACAAGAAGTTATTCAACAACATAATAATGGGACACTTAGCTATGAAATTGTAGAAGAAACAGGACCTGCACATAATCGCACCTTTGTTTCACGTGTCTTACTGAACGCAAAAGAATTAGGAATTGGAAAAGGTCGTTCCAAAAAAGAAGCAGAACAACAAGCGGCAAGACTCGCGATACTTGCAATAAGGGATCAAGAACAGGGGGAATAATCATTGTTCCTTAAAAGATTGGAAATTATTGGTTTTAAATCATTTGCAGACCGGATTGGAATAGATTTTGTACCCGGTGTCACGGCGGTTGTAGGTCCAAATGGTAGTGGAAAAAGTAATGTAACCGATGCGATACGATGGGTATTAGGAGAACAATCCGCTAAATCATTACGTGGAGCAAAAATGGAAGATGTTATTTTTGCGGGAAGTGATTCCAGAAAAGCGTTAAACTTTGCAGAAGTTACATTAATACTAGATAACACAGATAATTTGGTACCGCTTGATTTTGTAGAAATTAGCGTAACTAGAAGAGTTTTTAGATCCGGCGATAGCGAATATTTATTGAACAAACAGGCATGTAGATTAAAAGATATTACCGATTTGTTTATGGATTCTGGTCTTGGAAAAGAAGCCTTTTCAATTATTTCACAAGGTAGGGTCGATGAAATTTTAAATAGTCGTCCGGAAGACAGAAGAACTATTTTTGAAGAAACTGCTGGAGTACTAAAATACAAGCAGCGAAAAAAGAAAGCAGAATTTAAACTAATCGAAACAGACGATAATTTGAATCGTGTATTAGATATATTACATGAATTAGACGGTCGTATGGAGCCATTACAAATTCAGTCTTCCCTTGCGTCCGACTATTTAAGAATGTCCGAAGAACTAAAAGGTATTGAGATTGCTGTAATTGCGCATGATTTACGATCGTATGTTCAAGAAAACGCTACATTACATAGTAAATTACAAGCAATGGAAGAAACAAAAAAAGCACTTTTAGAGCAAATTAATACGATGGAAACTTCTATCCAAAAAGATCGAAAAACAATGTCTCAAATAGACGATAAGTTGGATTCAGAGCAAAGTGCATTAGTTGAGACGAGTTCTGAATTAGAACGGCTAGAAGGCCGAAAGCTTTTACTTGCAGAAAAGCAACATAATGCAAGCCAGCAAATTTCACAACTTAGAAATACACTACAAGAAGAACAAGAAAAACTTGTTTCATTTGAGCGACAATTAAAAGAAAATAATGTTTCCAAATCAGAAAAACAACTGCTGTTAAAAGAGCTTCGTGCTAAAAAGCATCAAATCGATCTTGTATTAAGTAAGTCTGCTTCAGAAGTAGAAGACGAAATAGAAGAGTTAAAAAGTACTTATATCGATTTATTAAACGAAGAAGCAACGATGAAAAATGAAATGAAGCATATGGAGCAACAATTGCATTTTGAACATGTTTCATCGGAAAAAATGACTGAAGACTATCGGGATATAAAAGAAGAATTAGAAAAACTTACTTCCCGTAAACAGGAGTTAGACAAATTATTAGCAACTTGTCAAAAAGATTTAGAACAAAAACTAGGCGACTTCGGACAGAAACGAGAAGCATCGGTACAACTAGAAACAACATTTGAAGACCAGCAAACCATGCTCCAAAAAGCGTATCAAATGAAGCATCAAATGCAAGCAAGAAAAGATTCGCTAGAAGAGTTGGAATCCGAGTTTTCAGGATTTTTCCAAGGAGTTAAAGAAGTATTAAAAGCAAGGGATAAAAAAGAATTACAAGGTATTCATGGGGCAGTAGCAGAGCTAATTCAAATACCACATGCATATATGAATGCAATTGATACAGCTATTGGTCAACAATCTCAGCATATAATTACAGATACGAGCCAAGATGCGAGAATGGCGATTGAATGGTTGAAAAAGAAAAGAGTCGGTAGAGCAACATTTTTACCACTCCAAGTGATGAAGTCCCGTAAATTAAACGAGCATACATTAGCTTCAATTAGCGGGCATCCATCATTTGTCAATACAGCGGATAAGCTTGTTAATTATAGTGATGGCTATCAAATTATTGTGGAGAACTTACTTGGGAATATTATTATTGCAAAAGATTTAAAAGGTGCAAATGAAATGGCGTCTCGTTTGCAATATAAATTTCGTTTTGTCACGTTAGATGGAGACGTTGTGAACGCAGGTGGTTCCCTAACAGGTGGTTCCGTTAAACAGCAATCTTCGCTATTTACTCGGAAAGCAGAGTTGGATCAATTAAATGACAAGCTAATTGAGCTAGAAAAATCTGTTTACCAAGCTGAAAAAGCTGTTTCTTCGAGAAAACAAGAAGTTCAGCAGTTAAAAATTGAACTAGAGGAAACTCGACTTATGGGCGAAACATTACGAGGAGAAGAGCTTAGACTACTTTCTGAAACAAGAGAATGTACCGCAATTATTTCCCGACTAACCCATCAATTACTAGAATACGATGAGGAAAAAACGGAAAAAAATCATTTACAAGAGAATCTAGTTCGTAAAAAAGAACAAACTGCGATTAGAAATGCGGAGATTAAGGAATCATTAGCCACAATTCAGCAAACAATTGATCAACTACAACTGCTGAAACAACAATCCATTGAGGAAAAAGACAAGTTTCAAAATGAGCTTGGCGAGCTGCTATCTCAAATTGCTGTCGTAAACGAACAGGTTTCCCAGCAGGAAAAAGAAAAAGCTCAGCTAGAGAGCTCTATTTTAACGAGCACTCAAAAAATAGCGACATTACAAAAAGAAATTGCCTGGTATGAAAGTGATGAACAAAGCGGTACTTCTGCTGAGGAACTTGTAATACGGATCAATCAACTAAAAGTCAAAAAAGATCATTTAGTTGAACAAATTCAAGTAGGTAAAACAAATAGGTTGGACCTTGTTCACCAAATAAGTAAGCTGGAACACGCGTTAAAAGAAGTACAAAATGAAGCAAATCTTCATACAAATGTAGAGCGAGATTTGGAAATCAAGTTAAGTAAGTTAGAAGTAGAAATGAATACTTTACAAAATCATTTAGAAGAAACATATGAAATGACTTTAGAAGAAGCGGAGCGAGATTTTCCATTTACGCTAGAAGAGGATTTGGCTCGTAAAAAAGTGAAGCTACTGAAACTTTCCATTGAGGAGCTTGGACCGATTAATTTAGGGTCAATTCAGGAATTCGAGCAAGTAAATGAGCGCCATACGTTTTTGACCGAACAAAGAGAAGATTTACTATCTGCCCAGGAAACATTGCATGAAGTGATCAAAGAGATGGACGAAGAGATGACCATTCGTTTTGAAACGACTTTCCGAGACATACAGAAGCATTTTAAAGTAGTGTTMCGAGAATTATTCGGCGGTGGTCAGGCAGATCTTATACTTACGGATCCAGCTTCTTTATTGGATACAGGTATTGATATAATCGCACAACCCCCAGGAAAGAAATTGCAAAATCTTTCCCTATTATCGGGCGGGGAGCGTGCACTTACAGCCATCGCATTATTGTTTGCTATTCTTCATACAAGACCAGTTCCATTTTGTATTTTGGATGAAGTAGAGGCGGCACTAGACGAAGCCAATGTCACGCGCTATAGTGATTATTTGAAAAAGTTTAGTCACGATACGCAGTTTATCGTCATCACGCATAGAAAAGGTACAATGGAAGGTGCGGATGTTTTGTATGGTATTACGATGCAAGAGTCCGGAATTTCTAAATTAGTTTCTGTTAAACTAGAAGAACAATTAGTGACGTAAAGGAGTTCATTCAAATGAGTTTTTTTAAAAAGATAAAAGATAAAATGCTTGGCACAACGGAAGAAGTCCAAGAGACGGTTACAATTACCAATAAGTTTAAAGAAGGATTGGCTAAAACGAGAAACCAGTTTACTTCCAAAGTAAATGATTTAGTTGCCAAGTATCGTAAAGTAGATGAAGATTTTTTTGAGGAATTGGAAGAAATTTTACTGCAAGCGGATGTTGGTTTTGAAACGGTAGACGAGCTAATGGAGGCATTGCGCTTTGAAGTACAGCGTAAAAATATAAAGGATACTGCTGGAATCCAATCGGTCATTTCAGAAAAATTAGTGGAAATTTATGAAGCTGGCGATGAAAATGTAACAGATCTACAGTTGGAAGACGAAGGATTATCTGTTATTTTATTTGTTGGAGTTAATGGTGTCGGAAAAACAACTACAATCGGAAAACTTGCCCATCGTCTAAAAGGTGAAGGTAAAAAAGTAATGCTTGCTGCAGGAGATACATTCCGTGCAGGCGCTATTGACCAGCTGCAAGTTTGGGGCGACCGTGTAGGTGTGGAAGTGATTAAACAAGCGGAAGGTTCAGATCCTGCTGCTGTAATGTATGATGCGATAAGAGCGGCAAAAACGAGAAATGCAGATGTATTAATATGTGATACTGCGGGACGACTTCAAAACAAAGTAAACTTAATGAATGAATTAGAAAAAATTCATCGCGTTATTTCTCGGGAAATACCAAACGCTCCACATGAAGTATTACTTGCATTAGACGCTACGACAGGTCAAAATGCACTAGTGCAAGCGCAAACGTTCAAAGAAGCAACAAATGTTACGGGTATTGTATTAACAAAACTAGACGGTACTGCAAAAGGTGGAATTGTGTTAGCGATTCGCACGAAATTGCATATACCAGTAAAATTCGTTGGTCTTGGAGAACAAATGGATGACTTGCAACCATTTGATGCAGAAAAATATGTATATGGACTTTTCGCAGAAGGTCTCGAGCATGAAAATGAAGAAGACAAGTAAAAATACTTGACAGTTGTATTTTCTATTACTACACTAGATAGTGACCATTTAAAATGGTGAGGAGAGATAAGAATGATTGAAAAAACAACTCGCATGAATTTTCTCTTCGATTTTTACCAGGCTTTATTAACCGATAAACAAAGAAGCTATATGCAGCTTTATTATTTAGATGATTTATCACTTGGAGAAATAGCAGAAGAATATGATATTTCGAGACAAGCAGTTTATGATAATATTCGGCGAACAGAGGCAATGCTAGAAGAATATGAAGAAAAGCTAAATCTGTTTACGAAATTTGAAAAACGGCAAGAAACGATTGACCAGCTACTGCTAGTAGTAAAGGATCAATCATCTGAACAAACACTGATTCAACTCATTAATCAATTAAAAGAATGGGATTAGGAGGCGAACGAGCATGGCATTTGAAGGATTAGCTGAGCGACTCCAAGGAACGCTTCAGAAAATCAAAGGCAAAGGAAAAGTTTCTGAAGCTGACGTCAAAGATATGATGAAAGACGTAAGACGTGCCTTAATCGAAGCGGACGTTAACTTAAAAGTTGTAAAAGAATTTGTCAAAAATGTCTCTGAACGAGCTGTTGGTCAAGAAGTGATGAAAAGTTTAACTCCTGGCCAACATGTCATTAAAATCGTTAAAGATGAACTAACGGAGTTAATGGGTGGGGAGCAAAGTCAAATTTCTTTTGCAACGAGACCGCCGACTGTCATTATGATGGTTGGACTTCAAGGTGCAGGGAAAACAACGACTTCTGGGAAACTAGCGAATGTACTGCGTAAAAAGTACAATAAGAAGCCTTTACTCGTTGCTGCCGATATATATCGTCCAGCAGCTGTAAAACAGCTAGAAACGCTCGGTAAACAGTTATCTTTACCAGTTTTTGCATTAGGGACAGATATTTCCCCTGTTGAAATTGTCAAACAGGCGCTGGAGCATGCAAAAGAAGAGCATCATGATGTCGTAATTGTCGATACAGCAGGTCGTCTTCATATTGATGAAACGCTTATGCAAGAGTTAAAAGATATTCGTGCGATTAAAGAACCAGATGAAATCTTCTTAGTTGTCGATTCGATGACAGGGCAAGATGCAGTCAATGTCGCGAATAATTTTAATGAAACAATCGGCATAACGGGTGTTGTTTTAACGAAACTGGACGGCGATACTCGTGGTGGAGCAGCTTTATCTATTCGTTCGGTCACACAAAAACCGATTAAATTTGTCGGGATGGGTGAAAAAATGGATGCTTTAGAAGCTTTCCATCCAGAGCGCATGGCTTCCCGTATTTTAGGTATGGGAGATATGATGTCTCTTATCGAAAAAGCCCAAGCAAATGTAGATGAAGAAAAAGCGAAGGAACTAGAAGAAAAATTCCGTACGCAATCTTTTACATTTGATGATTTTTTAGAACAAATTAGTCAAATGAAACAAATGGGACCATTAGATGAAATTTTAAAAATGCTTCCAGGGGCAGGTAAGATTAAAGGGTTAGAAAATGCGAAAATCGATGAAAAGCAAATGGATCGTATAGAAGCGATCATTTATTCGATGAATAAGCAAGAAAAAACGACGCCTGATATTATTAATGGTCCAAGAAAAAAACGAATTGCAAAAGGATCTGGAACGTCCATTCAAGACGTGAACAGATTATTGAAACAATTTGATGACATGAAAAAAATGATGAAACAAATGACAAACATGCAACAAAAAGGGAAGAAAAAGATGAAAATGCCTGGTTTAGACTCGCTTTTCAAATAAATTTCCCTAAAAAATATAGGGTGTTAAGAAAAAACACTTTACAAACAAATAAAAGCTTGATAATATACTATCTTGTGTGAAACTATTCGGAGGTGCAATAAAAATGGCAGTTAAAATTCGTTTAAAACGTATGGGAGCAAAAAAATCTCCTTTCTATCGTATTGTAGTAGCAGACTCTCGCGCTCCACGTGATGGTCGTCAAATTGAAACAGTAGGTACTTACAACCCACTTACAAAACCAGCTGAAGTTAAAATTAACGAAGAATTAGCGTTAAAATGGCTTCAAGACGGTGCAAAACCATCTGATACAGTACGTAACTTGTTCTCAGAACAAGGAATCATGGAAAAATTCCATAACGCAAAACTCGGCAAATAATCGGAGGGGACAATGTGAAGCAGCTGATCCAAGCAATCGTTAAACCATTAGTTGATTATCCTGATAAAATTCAAGTTGAAGAAGAGGAGCATGTAAACCGTATAGTTTATAAACTTTCTGTTCATCCTGAAGATATGGGAAAAGTAATTGGCAAACAAGGGCGAGTAGCGAAAGCCATTCGTACTATTGTTTACTCAGCAGCAGGCAGTCACCAAAAGAAAAAAACATATGTCGATATTCAAGATTAAGGGAGAACACTTTGTTCTTCCTTTTTTGATAGGAGGTTATTACAGATGGAATGGTTTAATGTTGGTAAAATTGTAAATACGCATGGTATTTGGGGAGAAGTTCGCGTTATTTCTACAACTGACTTTGCGGACGAACGATATGAGGTAGGTAGCGAACTAGGACTTTTTAAAGCGGATGGTTCTAAACCGATTATCGTCAAAGTGGCAAGTCATCGTAAACATAAAAACTTTGATTTATTAACATTCGAAGGATATACATTGTTAAAAGATGTAGAAGTTTTCCGGGATGCGGTATTAAAAGTATCGGAAAAGTATCTTTCTGATTTACAAGATAATGAATTTTATTTCCATGAGATCATCGGTTGTTCAGTTGAGTCTTTAGAAGGCGAAGTAATTGGAACTATTACCGAAATCATTCAAACAGGCGCTAATGACGTTTGGGCCGTTCAGCCGGTAAAAGGGAAAACACATTATATTCCCTATATCGAAGACGTTGTGAAAACGGTTGATATTGCAAATAAAAAAATCACGATTGAAGTGTTGGATGGTTTGTTATCATGATGAATATTCATATTCTTTCGCTTTTTCCAGAAATGTTTACAGGGGTTTTTAATTCCTCTATTTTGAAAAAAGCGCAGGAAAAAGAAGAAGTCGCGATTAATGTAGTCAACTTCCGAGAATTTTCCGGCAACAAACATCATCAAGTAGATGATTATCCATATGGCGGCGGAGCTGGTATGGTGTTGAAGCCAGAACCCATTTTTAATGCGGTAGAATCGCTTATTACCGATTCGGAACATAAACGTCGCATTATTCTTCTTTGCCCGCAAGGAGAGCGATTTACGCAACAAAAAGCTGAAGAACTTGCGACGGAAGAAGAACTGATTTTCATTTGTGGCCATTATGAAGGGTATGACGAACGCATTCGCGAACATTTGGTGACGGATGAAATTTCTATCGGAGATTTTGTACTGACAGGTGGAGAACTAGCTGCCATGACGGTTGTGGATAGTGTTGTAAGACTTTTACCGAATGTACTTGGGAAAGCGGAATCACATGAACAGGATTCATTTTCGACTGGACTGTTAGAGCATCCGCATTATACTCGCCCAGTAGAATACCGCGGCTATAAAGTGCCGGATGTTTTATTGTCAGGGAATCATGCGGCCATTGCTAAATGGAGAAAAGAGCAGTCGCTGAAACGAACGGTTGAAAGAAGACCTGATTTGTTGGAGCAGGTTGAACTAAGTGAGACAGAAAAACAATTAATTAATGAATTAAAAAGCAAATTATAATTGCAAGTAACAAATAGTTATGATATATTCTATTATGTGCTTTTATGTAAAGTACGGATTTTGGATGTTCCGCTGCAACAGCTAATGTGTGTAAGAGCATTCTAGAGAAGGAGAGAAAATGATGCAAAACATTATTTCAGAAATCACTAAAGAACAATTACGTACAGATCTTCCTACTTTCCGTCCTGGTGACACTGTTCGTGTACACGTTAAGGTAGTAGAGGGAACTCGTGAACGTATCCAAATGTACGAAGGTGTTGTAATTAAACGTCGTGGTGGCGGAATTAGCGAAACTTTCACAGTTCGTAAAATTTCTTCAGGCGTTGGTGTTGAACGTACATTCCCTGTACACACACCAAAAATTGCAAACTTAGAAGTTGTCCGTCGTGGTAAAGTTCGTCGTGCTAAATTGTACTACTTACGTGAACTACGTGGTAAAGCAGCTCGTATTAAAGAACGTCGCTAATAGTAAAAGTAAATGTTGTAGTGAAAGTGATGCCACTTTTGCTACAACATTTTTTCTTTTCAAAAGAAATATTGTCATTCCTTTTGCTTGAAACTAATTTTCCTTGTACAATATAAAGAGTGAATAAAGGAGGCAAATTGATGGAACAAGTTAAAAAAGAAAAGAATGAATTATGGGAGTGGTCCAAAGCTCTTTTAATCGCTTTTGGACTAGCAGCAATAATTCGTTTCTTTTTATTTACACCAATCGTTGTAGATGGAGAATCCATGATGCCTACTTTAAAAAATGGGGATCGTATGGTTGTTAACAAAATTGGTTATATGGTTGGCGAACCAGATCGTTACGATATAGTAGTATTTCATGCGCCAGAACAAAAAAATTATATTAAACGAGTGATTGGTTTACCTGGCGATCATGTAGAGTTTAAAAATGATCAGTTATTGATTAACGGAAAAGAACTACCAGAACCATATTTGGAACAGTATAAAAGTGAAATTAGCGAAGGAACTCTTACAGGTGATTTCACTTTAGAAGATATTACTCAAGAGAATAAAATCCCTGAAGGATATATATTCGTAATGGGAGATAATCGTCTATACAGTAAAGATAGCCGTCACATTGGTCTTGTTGCGATCGACGAGGTAATTGGAAGTACAAACTTCGTGTTCTGGCCGATGGATGATATAGGTTTTGTGAAGTAAAGAAGGTGGTACCAAAAATGACGATTCAATGGTTTCCTGGTCATATGGCCAAAGCAAGAAGAGAAGTAACGGAAAACTTAAAGCTTGTAGATATTATTTTTGAATTAATAGATGCACGTTTGCCGCTATCTTCAAGAAATCCGATGATTGATGAAGTTGTTCATCAAAAAACAAGATTACTTATCTTAAACAAAATGGATATGGCAGATGAAGCACAAACGAAAAAATGGATAGCTTATTTTGAGTCAAAAGGGCATCCTGCTGTTGCGATAAACTCTTTAGAAGGAAAAGGGTTACAAACTGTTTTCAAAGCCGCTAAAGAGCTTTTAAAGCCGAAATGGGATCGAATGAAAGAACGGGGCATTAAACCTCGTGCAATTCGTGCAATGATTGTTGGAATACCGAACGTAGGTAAGTCTACACTCATTAACCGATTTGCAAAGAAAAACATTGCAAGAACAGGTAACACACCAGGCGTGACCAAAAGACAACAGTGGATCAAAGTGGAAAAGGAAATAGAATTACTCGATACACCGGGTATTCTTTGGCCGAAGTTTGAAGATCAACAAGTTGGCTATAAGTTGGCGCTCACAGGTGCGATTAAAGATGCAGTGATCAATATGGAAGACTTGGCTGTTTATGGTCTTCGTTTTCTACAAGAACATTATCCAAAGCGTATGGAAGAACGTTATCAGCTAACAGAGGTTAGTGAAGACTTAGTAGAAACGTTTGACCATATTGGAAAGCTTCGGAGATGTTTTGCGGGCGGCGGCGAAATTGATTACGATCAAGTCGCTGAGCTAATCGTTCGAGACGTTCGTAATTTGCATCTTGGTAAATTAACTTTTGACTTTGTAGAAGAATATTAATGTGAAAATATACCCTTTTTGCCATATGGTAAAGAGGGTTTTCTCGTGGTTTTGGACATCATAAAATTTATGGATGGAGATGGTTTAGGGATACTGCGTCGTAGATATTCAATAAAGTTGCCACTAGGATTTCCGCTTCAGGTCGGACGCTTTCCACGGGTTGAGCGATGAGCCTTCACCGCCGCTACGCGTACGTTGTGAAGTCTCATCATGCTCACTTAATCCCGTTGGAGTCGCCGCCCTGCAGCGAAAATCCACAAGATTTGCTAGCAGATTAGTGTATTGCTTTAAAAATGGATAATAGAAATGCAGTGAAAATATTTTTTTAGTAAATACACAATCAAGTAATATCATCCAGTAAATGGCTAAGGACAATCAATTGATGATGGAAGGCAACCAGTACTAAGTGGAGAGCAATCAATGCTAATCGGAAAGCAACCAAATCAGCACGAGAGCAACTAAATGGCGGATGAAGGCAACCAATTCTTAATATAGCAAGTATACTCGGAGTGAAACGACGATGAATATACGGCGAAATTCCAATAAATGATGCAATAAGGCGAACTATTTCCTAGCAATCCTTCCCTTGTCATGAGACAGCATTTTCTATTTCGATTTAAACAATATTGCCTAATGGATATGATCAATTGAAACTTCTAATATCTGCATATACCAAATTAGTAAGTAATTCCCATTTATTTCCGCTGCGGGCGGCGACTCCTGCCGGATGAGTGGGCTAATGAGCCATTCCAACATACGCGCAAGCGGCGGGAATGGCTCATCGCTCACCCGGAGGAAAGCGTCCGACTGCAGCGAAAATCACAGCGGACACTTCATTCCACTCTTTACGACGCATTATCCCTACAATCTGAAATATAGATTCAACTAATAAGAAATTTTAATTAAACGATAAAATGACCGATACATAATAATAAGCAAGAGAAAGTAGATGGGAATATGTTAAGTTTGAAAGAAATAAAAGAGAGATTAGACCATGCAACTGGTGCAGAAACCTGGTTTAAAGAGCTAGAAAATGATACTCGAGTAGGTGCTCAAAAACTCCTAAATAGCTGGAATAGAAAGCAACAAAAATTAACACTAGAAAAACAAGCGCATGAAGAAAAGATATTATTTGATCGTAGCTTTTGTACAAACGAACATGATCTAGTAGCTGGTGTTGATGAAGCAGGGCGCGGACCATTAGCGGGACCAGTAGTGACGGCAGCTGTCATATTAAATACAGCTGCAGCAGAACTAATTGGTCTAAACGATTCCAAGCAACTTTCCAAAGCGAAACGAAAAGAACTAGCGTTGAAAATAAAAAACAATGCAATCAGCTATTTTATTCATTTCCAATCAGTTGAAAAAATTGACGAGCTAAATATTTACGAAGCAACAAAGCAATCTATGACAGAATCTGTCGTCAATTTACATAAACAACCTTCTGTAGTGCTAGTAGATGCGATGAAGCTACCGATTAATATAAAAACGCACTCCATCATCAAAGGCGATGCCCAAAGTTTGGCGATTGCTGCGGCATCTATACTTGCTAAAACAGCTCGAGATGAGTATATGGATCAATTACATGAAGCATTTCCGGTTTATTTATTCCATAAACATGCAGGATATGGAACGAAAGAACATGTAGAAATGATCAAAAAATATGGGCCAACTGAACATCATCGAAAAACATTTGAACCGATTAAATCTATTTTAAAAGAATGAGGTGAGCATATGACTTCTACATCTTTTTCATCTATTGGGGCACAGTCATCCCAGACGATAACAACAAGTAAACAAATGCCGATGAAAGAGGGACAAGTTGTCCACGGTACAATCAAAAAACTATATCCCAATCAAACGGCGGAAGTGCAAATTGGCAATCAAAAAATCATTGCAAAATTGGAAACACCTTTAAAAGCAGGTGACGCCCATTTTTTTCAAGTGTCAAAAGCATCTCCTGAAGTGCAACTAAAAGTAGTAACTGGGCCATTAACTGGAGGCAATACGATTGCACAACAAGCAACCCAATTATTACAAGCAATGAATTTAACGAAATCGAGTGAAATGCTTGCAGTAACCCAGTTTTTATTAAAAGAACAAATGCCCATTTCGAAAGATTTATTAATGCAAGCTGAGCAATTACTAAAACAACTACCACCCGGAGTCTCGATGAAAGCAGCACTGGAAGCTATACAAAAAATGACAGACTTAAAGTTACCGCTTAAACCGAGTCTTTTTGAAACAGTACTAAGCGGAAAATCTACGGTTGGCATGCAGTCGTCCCTCGAAAGCTTCAAGTCGGCTTTACAACAAGATTCGACTATTTCACAAGCTTTAAAAAATGATGTACTGCAAAGCCTACAAAAAATTGCAGAGCCTTTTCGTTTACCGGTAGCAGGTGCGATTGTTGGAAAGCAAATAGAGATGCTTCAAAACCAACAAGCAAGTATTTCGACGAGATTACCTATTTTACAAGCGTTAAAGGAAACGGGAATTTTACCGCTAGCTGCTTCTTTATCGAACCCGACACCTCTGTCTAGTCAACCTACTTTACCAAGTTCAGCGGGCGGGTGGATGGCACAATTAGTAGAAGCCGCTCCGACTGAAAAAGGAGCAATTATAGAACAACTACGTAACTGGGTAAATACGCAGCCTTTATTAACTACTGGGCAAAAAGAGCAGGTGCTATCTGTGATGAAAGAAAATAGCCAAGCTCAACCAATCCAAAACGCGCTTGTTAAAGTATTTGCGGAACAAAGCGGGCAGGCTATTTTCCGAGAAGATACAAATGGTTTAACTGCTAAAGAGCATTTAGTCACGCTACTTGGAAAAGGGCAGACGGTGGAAACCATTAACCAAACGTTACAACATGTAAATACGATGATTAAAAATAGTCCCAATAGTCTTTTTAACTCTCAGTTTATCACGGAGTCGGAGCAGGCTGCATTAAACCAATTGGATGGAAAAGCTTTTGAACATGCGATGAAAGAAGTATTGAAATCACTTGGGTTTAATTATGAAGCAAAACTTGGGAGCGATAGTCGGGATTTAAGGCAAGTAGCCTTACAGTTAAAACCACAGTTAGTAGAATTATTACAAAACCAAACAATATCCACATCCGTTAGAGAGGGAGCAGAAACGTTACTAAATCGAATGAATGGCTTGCAAATTTTGTCGGGAGAAAATGGCCCGCAACATCAATTGCTTATGCAAGTACCGTTAGAATTTCTTGGGAAGAAAATGGATGCAACACTAGAGTGGAATGGTCGGATGAAAGAAGACGGTAAAATAGATTCTGATTTTGCGAGAATTATGTTCTATTTAAAATTAGAAACACTAGATGAAACAGTTGTGGATATGCAAGTGCAAAATAGAATCGTAACGATTACCGTATATAATAATGCTCCGCATTTGCAACAGCTTGCCGATACATTTAAAAACGCTTTAAAAGATGGATTATTATCAGTTGGCTATACTTTATCGGGTGTATTTATGAAAACTTTTGAAGAACAACAACTTGCCTCGAAAATACAACTAAGAGCAACTTCGAAGGAAACGCAAGGAGTAGATATACGCATATGACAGAAGAGAAACAAGTCCGAAAAGAAGCGATTGCTTTAACCTATAAACCTGGCCTTGTAGATGCGCCGACATTAGTAGCGAAAGGAAAAGGAAAAATCGCTGAAAATATATTAGCGAAAGCAAAAGAACATGATGTACCAATCCAACAAGATGCAAGTTTAGTAGGACTTTTAGGTCAGCTTGATATTAACCAATCCATCCCGGAAGAGCTGTATCAAGCGGTGGCAGAAGTGTTTGCATTTATTTATAAAGTGGATCAGGAAAAAAGTAAAACCAATCTACCATTCTAATTCTTCTATCTCGAAATCCGAATATTCGCTAAATTATTTAAATGCTAGACTTTTGTGGACAAGTTGTGACAGTTTTAATACAATGAATAAGGTAGTATATTACTTGACACAAGTTTGATTGGAGGATGCAAGATGAATATCCATGAATATCAAGGGAAACAACTCCTCAGACAATATGGCGTAGCAGTTTCAAACGGAATTGTTGCTTTTTCACCTGAAGAGGCTGTAAAAGCTGCAAAAGAGTTAGGCTCAAGCGTTATTGTTGTGAAAGCTCAAATCCACGCAGGTGGTCGTGGTAAAGCTGGTGKGGTAAAAATCGCAAAAAATTTAGATGAGGTACGTGAATACGCGAAGGAACTTTTAGGAAAAGTGTTAGTAACACACCAAACAGGTCCTGAAGGTAAAGAAATTAAGCGTTTACTAATCGAAGAAGGTAGCGATATTAAGAAGGAGTATTATGTAGGTTTAGTACTAGACCGTGCAACTTCTCGTGTAACATTAATGGGCTCTGAAGAGGGCGGTATGGATATCGAGGAAGTAGCTGCAAATACACCAGAAAAGCTTTTCTATGAAGAGATTGATCCTGTTGTAGGCTTAACGGGCTTCCAAGCTCGCCGCATGGCTTTTAATATGAATATTCCAGCAAAACTTGTTAATAAAGCAGCTAAGTTTATGCTTGGCTTATACCAAGTATATAAAGAAAAAGATGCTTCTATCGTTGAGATCAACCCGTTAGTAGTAACTGCGGATGACAACGTTTTAGCACTTGATGCAAAATTTAACTTCGACGCAAACGCTTTATATCGCCATAGCGATATTTTAGAAATGCGTGATTTTGATGAAGAAGATGCAAAAGAAATCGAAGCTTCTAAATATGACTTAAGCTATATTTCATTAGATGGAAATATTGGTTGTATGGTTAACGGAGCAGGACTTGCAATGGCTACAATGGATACGATTAGCTATTACGGCGGTTCACCCGCAAACTTCCTGGACGTTGGGGGCGGTGCTACAGCTGAAAAAGTTACAGAAGCTTTCAAAATCATCCTTTCTGATGCAAACGTAAAAGGTATTTTCGTTAATATCTTCGGTGGTATTATGAAATGTGACGTAATCGCAGAAGGTGTTATTATCGCTGCGAAAGAAGTAGGACTTTCTGTACCATTAGTAGTTCGTTTAGAAGGAACAAATGTCGATTTAGGTAAAAAATTATTAAATGAATCCGGCTTAAATATTATCGCTGCTGACTCAATGGCAGACGGTGCTCAAAAAATCGTTAATCTTGTAGGATAAGAAAGGCAGGGACATAAAAGTGGGCGTATATATTAATAAAGATACGAAAGTTATCGTTCAAGGAATTACGGGCTCAACTGCTCTTTTCCATACAAAACAAATGATTGAATACGGTACGAAAATCGTTGCTGGGGTAACACCTGGTAAAGGTGGTACAGAAGTAGAAGGCGTTCCAGTTTTCAATACAGTAGAAGACGCTGTAAAAGCGACTGGTGCGAACGTTTCCGTAATCTATGTACCAGCTCCATTTGCTGCTGATGCGATTATGGAAGCAGTAGATGCTGAGTTAGATATGACAATCTGTATTACAGAACATATTCCAGTACTGGACATGGTAAACGTTAAACGTTACATGGAAGGAAAGAAAACTCGTTTAGTAGGACCAAACTGCCCAGGTGTTATTACAGCAGATGAATGTAAGATTGGTATTATGCCAGGATATATTCATACAAAAGGTCATGTAGGCGTAGTATCACGTTCTGGTACTTTAACGTATGAAGCAGTTCATCAGTTAACACAAGCTGGTATCGGTCAAACGACAGCTGTAGGTATTGGTGGAGACCCTGTAAACGGTACTAACTTTATCGATGCTTTAACGGCATTCAATGAAGATGAAGAAACGTATGCAGTTGTGATGATCGGTGAAATCGGTGGTACTGCAGAAGAAGAAGCAGCAGCATGGATTAAAGCGAACATGAAAAAACCAGTAGTAGGATTTATTGGTGGTCAAACTGCTCCTGAAGGTAAACGTATGGGACATGCTGGAGCAATCATTTCTGGCGGTCAAGGTACAGCTGAAGGGAAAATCCAAGCGATGAAAGACGCAGGAATGAAAGTTGCTGCAACTCCATCTGTTATTGGTGAAACTTTAATCGAAGCTATTAAAGAAGCAGGTCTTTACGACGCTTGTAAAACACATTAATATTAGTAGTGCGGTGCATCAAACGATGTTGCCGTACTATTTTTATAGGAGGGAAGAAATGACAGATGAATACTTTATCCAACGATTTTTAGCTTTACATTATGTTTTCCCGGTACCATTAAACAAACTCAAACCTCTACTTGAGTATGATCCCCAATTAGCTCAAATAGACAAGATGCAACCCCGAAAGCTCGCTAATTTATGTAAAATTTCGCAGGAAAGAGCGATCAATTTACAGCAAATGTACCGTGAATATGTAGAAATCCCACTTCTACAAATGTATGAAAAACATACTATATCCCCTATCCTTTACACTAATCCCTATTACCCATCAAAACTATTAAACTTGTATGATCCACCAGCAGTATTATATGCAAAAGGTGATGTAAATTTACTGCAAAACGATAAAAAGATTGCTATAATTGGCTCCAGAGAAGCATCGAAATACTCGAAAAGTAGTATTGAACAAATTTTGCCTCCATTAATACAAGAAAACTTTGTCATCGTGAGCGGGCTAGCAAAAGGTGCAGATACATTAGCACATGAAATAACGATGAAATATGGAGGAAAAACAATCGCTGTATTAGGCACAGGTTTTTTTCATATGTATCCAAAACAAAATGTAGATTTAGCATATAAAATGGCGAAAACACAGTTGTTAGTTACGGAATATCCCCCGTATATAACACCAAAAAAGTGGAATTTTCCTATGCGTAACCGAATCATTAGTGGATTATCACAAGGTGTCGTTATTACAGAAGCTAAAGCAAAAAGTGGTACAGTTTCAACAATGGAACATGCGCTTGAAAACGGAAAAGAAATATTTGCGATTCCCGGATCTATCTTTTCTCCTCTTTCCGCAGGTCCACATCTCCTTATACTAGAAGGCGCCAAGCCTGTTTGGGATGGTCATCAAATACTGGAAGAATTACTAAAATAATAAAGGAATAAAATAATTTAAAAATGAAAAGTCTTGCTTTTCTTAAGAAACTGTTATACATTTTGCAACAGGTATTTGTTTTGTAGATTAAAGCGAGTTACCTTCTATAAGGAGGCACATTTATGTCGGATTATTTAGTTATAGTGGAATCGCCAGCAAAAGCAAAAACGATTGAGCGATACCTTGGAAAAAAATATAAAGTAAAAGCATCGGTCGGCCATGTTCGCGATTTACCTAGAAGTCAAATGGGTGTCGATGTGGAACATAACTATGAGCCAAAATATATTACGATACGAGGAAAAGGTCCCGTATTGCAAGACTTAAAAAAAGCAGCAAAAAAAGCGAAAAAAGTTTATCTCGCAGCTGACCCCGACAGAGAAGGGGAGGCTATTGCATGGCATTTAGCTAACTCATTAAATGTTGATATAGAATCTGATTGTCGCGTTGTATTTAACGAAATTACAAAAGACGCTATTTTAGAATCTTTTAAGCATCCTAGACCGATTAATATGGATTTAGTAGATGCGCAACAAGCAAGAAGAATTTTGGATCGTCTTGTCGGTTACAATATTAGTCCTATACTATGGAAGAAAGTGAAAAAAGGTCTTTCGGCAGGCCGTGTTCAATCTGTTGCACTTCGTCTGATCATTGACCGTGAAAACGAAATTAATAACTTTATCCCAGAAGAGTACTGGACAATCGAAGGGCAATTCGAAAAAGATAAAAAAGCATTTGATGCACTCTATTTTGGAAATGAAAAAGAAAAAGTAAAATTATCAAGTGAAAATGATGTTAAAGCAGTATTAAACGTGATGAAAGGCGAAAACTTTGAAGTAACTAACGTAGTGAAAAAAGAAAGAAGAAGAAATCCAGCACCGTCTTTTACTACTTCATCTCTTCAACAAGAAGCAGCACGTAAGCTCAATTTCAGAGCTAGAAAAACGATGATGCTTGCGCAACAGTTATACGAAGGTATTGACCTTGGTAAAAAAGAGGGTACTGTTGGTCTAATCACATATATGCGAACAGACTCTACTCGTATTTCGGACACTGCAAAAGCAGACGCACTAGAATTCATTACACAGGAATATGGTTCAGAATTCATTGCAACGAAAAAAGTAGAAAAACAATC
Organism: Psychrobacillus sp. 05T411; assembly: GCF_056396485.1. Lineage (NCBI taxonomy): Bacteria > Bacillati > Bacillota > Bacilli > Caryophanales > Bacillaceae > Psychrobacillus > Psychrobacillus sp. 05T411. Next base: position 96,083 of record NZ_JBFTLO010000003.1, read on the forward strand.
GAAAAAAACACAAGATGCGCATGAAGCTGTTCGTCCTACAAGTGTTTTGAGAACGCCAAATGAGTTAAAGGCAATTTTGTCCCGTGATTTATTTAGATTGTATAAATTAATATGGGAACGATTTGTAGCTAGTCAAATGGCACCCGCGATTTTAGATACAGTCGCAGTAGACTTGAAAAATGGGGAAGCTATATTTCGTGCAAATGGGTCTCAAATTAAATTCCCTGGTTTTATGAAAGTGTATGTAGAAGGTTCGGATGATCAAACAGATGATAAAGACAAACTTTTACCTGTTTTAGCAGTGGGGGATAAAGTGAGTGCACTTTCCATCGAACCGAAGCAACATTTTACACAACCGCCTCCAAGATACTCGGAAGCTAGACTCGTAAAAACATTAGAAGAATTAGGTATAGGTAGACCATCGACTTACGCACCGACGCTCGATACAATTCAAAAAAGAGGGTACGTTGCATTAGAAACAAAACGTTTCGTGCCTACCGAACTTGGAACGATTGTCCATCAACTCGTATTGGAATTTTTCCCTAACGTTTTGGATATAGAATTCACGGTTCAAATGGAACAAGATTTAGATAGTATAGAAGAAGGGCAAGTGAAATGGGTAGAAGTAATCGACGGTTTCTACCAAGACTTTGCCAAACACGTAGAGCATGCAGATGCTGAAATGGAAAAAATCGTCATAAAAGATGAACCTACTGGAGAAGACTGCGAAAATTGTGGTTCTCCAATGGTATATAAATTAGGACGCTACGGTAAATTTATGGCTTGTAGTAATTTCCCGGATTGTAGAAATACAAAGGCAATTATTAAAGAAATTGGCGTGCCATGTCCATCCTGTGAAAAAGGTCAAATCGTTGAACGAAAAAGTAAAACGAAACGATTGTTTTACGGCTGCGACCAATATCCAACATGTGAATTTGTTTCATGGGACAAGCCAATCAATCGACCATGTCCTAAATGTAATGCTATGCTAGTAGAGAAGAAATTGAAAAAAGGTATACAAATACAATGTGTTTCTTGCGACTACAAAGAAGATCCACAGAGTTAAGAGAAAGAAGGATACGACATGACTGAAATTGTAAACGTTATTGGTGGAGGACTTGCTGGAAGTGAGGCAGCTTGGCAAATTGCAAAAAGAGGCGTGAAAGTACGTCTTTATGAAATGCGCCCAGTCAAGCAAACACCGGCCCATCATACGGATAAATTTGCTGAGTTAGTATGCTCTAATTCCCTTAGAGCGAATAATTTAACTAATGCTGTAGGCGTTATTAAAGAAGAAATGCGTATGTTAGATTCGCTTATTATTGATTCAGCTGATAATAGCAGCGTACCAGCTGGTGGTGCACTTGCAGTAGATCGACATGATTTTGCCGGTAGAGTAACAGAGGCAATTCGAAATCATCCACTGATCGAAGTGGTAAATGAGGAAGTAACAGAAATCCCTGAAGGCATTACAGTGATTGCAACAGGGCCTTTAACTTCTCCAGCACTTGCTGAAAAAGTAAAAGAAGTGACCGGTCAAGAATACTTATACTTCTATGATGCCGCAGCTCCAATCGTGGAAAAAGACAGTATTGATATGGACAAAGTATATTTGAAATCACGTTATGATAAAGGGGAAGCAGCTTATTTAAACTGTCCAATGACAGAGGAAGAGTTCAATCGCTTTTATGATGCATTAGTGGCAGCAGAAGTCGTGCCTTTAAAAGAATTTGAAAAAGAGATTTATTTTGAAGGCTGTATGCCAGTAGAAGTAATGGCAGAGCGTGGTCGCAAAACATTGTTATTCGGACCGATGAAGCCAGTAGGTTTGGAAGATCCGAAAACAGGTAAACGTCCATATGCGGTTGTCCAACTTAGACAAGATGATGCGGCTGGAACACTTTATAATATCGTTGGATTCCAAACACATCTAAAATGGGGACCACAAAAAGAAGTGCTCAAGTTAATCCCAGGTCTTGAAAATGTGGAAATCGTACGATATGGTGTGATGCATCGTAATACGTTCATCAATTCGCCATATGTATTACAACCGACATATCAATTAAAAGCAAATCAAAATATATTCTTTGCCGGTCAAATGACAGGTGTGGAAGGATATGTTGAGTCAGCTGGTAGTGGGTTACTCGCAGGTATTAATGCGGCGAAACTCGCAAAAGGGGAAGAGTTAGTCGTATTCCCAAGTGAAACAGCGCTTGGAAGTATGGCGAGATATATTACGGAAGCAGACCCGAAAAACTTCCAACCTATGAATATAAACTTTGGTTTATTTCCAGAATTACAACCAAAAGTAAGAGACAAAAAAGCAAGAACGGAACAATTAGCGAATAGAGCGCTTACAACAATTCAAAATTTTATGAAAAGTACAGCAATATAATTGCTTTCAGCCTCTTAAAAGTTGTATACTTTTAGAGGCTTTTACTATGGAAATGTAACGGAGTTGTTTGGATGATTGAATCTGATAAATTACATGCTTTTATAGAATATATTCAATTAGAAAAAAATTACTCAAATTTAACTATTCGTGAATACGAAAAAGATATAATCCAATTTATCCGATTTCTAGAGATAGAAGGAGTAAGTAAACTTAATGATGTAGAGTATGTGCATGCAAGATTGTATGTGACAAATTTGTATGATGAACAACATGCAAGAACGTCTATTTCTCGAAAAATATCATCAATAAGGTCTTTCTATAAATTTTTGCATAGAGAATACAATATTCGAGATGATGCATTCCAATCGCTATACCACCCGAAGAAAGAAACTAAATTGCCACATTTCTTTTATGAGGAGGAGATGGAGAAATTATTCGAAGCGAATAAGGGAACCGATCCGTTATCCATCCGTAATATGGCGATCCTTGAGTTGTTATACGCAACCGGAATACGAGTAAGTGAACTTATATCGATCGAATTACGTCATATAGATAGTAGCTACGGGGTCGTCCGTGTAATGGGAAAAGGTAGAAAAGAGCGATATGTGCCGGTAGGTGATTTTGCGCTTTCTGCAGTAGAAGACTATGTGTTAAATAGTAGACCGAAACTGATGAAGCATACTTCCCATCCTTTTTTATTCGTGAATAATAGGGGAGGGCATTTAACGACATGGGGAGTACGATATATTTTAAATGGAATGATGGAGAAAGCTTCTATGCATACAACCATTTATCCTCATATGCTGCGCCATACATTTGCTACACATTTGTTAAACAATGGAGCAGATTTGAGAAGTGTTCAAGAGTTATTAGGTCACGAACATCTATCCTCAACGCAAGTGTACACCCATGTAACGAAAGAGCATTTACGAAAGACGTATATGAATGCTCACCCACGTGCATAATGTTCAACAATGAAAAGGTGAATTTGATCTATTGGAGGTAATGGCATAATGTCAAGTATTCATGCAACAACGATTTTTGCGGTTAGTCATAACGGAACTCATGCAATGGCAGGGGACGGGCAAGTAACATTGGGCAATCAAGTCGTGATGAAACATACAGCAAAAAAAGTAAGAAGATTATTTAACGGTAAAGTCGTAGCAGGATTTGCCGGTTCCGTAGCAGATGCATTTACCCTATTTGAAATGTTCGAAGGAAAGTTACTGGAGTTTAACGGAAATTTGCAACGTGCAGCAGTTGAGCTTGCCAAACAATGGCGAGGGGACAAAATGTTACGACAGCTAGAAGCAATGCTGTTAGTAATGGATGATAAAAATCTATTACTGGTTTCTGGTACTGGGGAAGTAATTGAACCAGACGACGGAATTTTAGCGATTGGATCTGGTGGGAATTATGCACTTGCTGCTGGAAGAGCATTAAAACAGTACGCTGGAGAAAATATGACTGCAAAAGAAATAGCGGTCGCTTCTTTAACGACTGCAGCGGATATTTGCGTATTTACAAATCATCAAATTATTGTGGAGGTAATAGGTGAATGAAAGAAACAAACTTAACCCCAAAACAAATTACCGAGCATTTAAATAAATATATCGTTGGTCAAGAAACTGCAAAAAAAGCGGTAGCTGTAGCACTTCGAAATCGTTATCGAAGACAATTGCTCGATGAAGAGATGAAAAATGAAGTCATCCCGAAAAATATATTGATGATTGGACCTACTGGTGTAGGGAAAACAGAAATTGCTAGAAGAATCGCGAAACTGACAAAAGCTCCTTTCGTAAAAGTAGAAGCAACTAAATTTACAGAAGTAGGATATGTCGGTAGAGATGTGGAATCGATGGTAAGAGATTTAGTAGAAGCTGCGATTCGAATTGTAAAAGAAGAAAAAATGGAAGAAGTAAAAGATCAAGCTATTCGTTTGGCAAATGATGCGATAGTTAAGCTCTTAGTTCCTTCATTAAAGAAAAAGAATGCCAATCAAAATCCGTTTGAAGCTCTTTTTGGTGGTAAGGGCGACGATGAAAATTCTGATATAGAAGATACAGATATACGTTTAAAACGCTCTCAAATTGCCGAAGATTTAAGAGACGGGAAACTCGAAGAAGAAATTGTAACGGTGGAAGTAACGGAATCGGCACCTTCTATTTTTGACGCGTTGCAAGGCGGCGGAATGGAAAGTATGGGTATGAACATGCAAGACGCGTTTTCTAGTTTAATGCCAAAGAAAAAGAAAAAAAGAAAAATGAAAGTAAAAGATGCACGGAAAGTTTTAGTTCATGAAGAAGCGGGTAAGTTAATGGATAATGATGAAATTTCCCAAATTGCAATTGAAAAAACGGAACAATCTGGCATAATTTTTATCGATGAGATGGATAAGATTGCGAGCAAAAGTGGAAGTCATTCTTCTGCAGATGTTTCAAGAGAGGGTGTTCAACGAGATATTTTACCGATTGTTGAAGGTTCTACTGTAACGACTAAATACGGTGCTGTTAAGACAGATTATATTTTGTTCATCGCTGCCGGAGCGTTTCATATGTCGAAGCCGTCGGATCTCATTCCGGAATTGCAAGGGCGATTCCCGATTCGTGTAGAATTGGAAAAGCTAACGAAAGATGACTTTATTAGAATATTAAAAGAGCCACAACATTCTTTAGTGAAGCAATACGAGGCATTACTTCAAACAGAAGGAGTAACGATTACATTTTCGGATGAATCAATCGAGCGTATTGGGGAAATCGCTTATGAAGTAAACCAAGAGACCGATAATATAGGTGCAAGAAGACTTCATACGATTTTGGAAAAGATTTTAGAGGAGCTTTCTTATGAAGCTTCTGACATTTCACCAGCCCATATTCAAATTACTCCGGCATATATCGATCAAAAACTTGACAATATTGTGAAAAATAAAGATTTATCGCAGTTTATACTGTAGAATGTAATACTGGGTGTTTTCAACAGAACAATTGAAAAGCTTTAGAATATTAAAAAAATTAAAGAACTATAATGGAGGATACAACAATGAACTTATTAGACAAAACAAGAACGATTAACTCGATGCTACAAGCATCTGCTGGTAAACCAGTAAACTTTAAAGAAATGGCAGCAACATTAAGTGAAGTAATCGAATGTAACGCATTCATCGTAAGTAGAAAAGGGAAATTACTTGGATTTGAAGTACATCAACAAATTGAAAATGAGCGTATGATTAAAATGATGGAAGAACGTCAATTCCCGGAAGATTATACAAAGAATTTATTTAATGTAAATGAAACTTCATCCAATTTAGATGTATTCAGTCAACATTCTGTATTCCCAGAAGAAAACCGCGAACTATTTAAAGATGGTTTGACTACAATTGTCCCAATTATTGGTGGCGGTGAGCGTTTAGGAACATTAATCCTAGGTCGTTTAAAACAAGAATTCCATGATGATGATTTAATCCTTGGTGAATATGGTGCAACAGTAGTTGGTATGGAAATCCTACGTGAAAAATCGGAAGAAATCGAAGAGGAAGCACGTAGTAAAGCAGTCGTTCAAATGGCCATTAATTCATTATCATATAGTGAATTAGAAGCAATTGAGCATATTTTCGAAGAACTAGATGGTAACGAAGGTTTACTTGTTGCATCTAAAATTGCAGACCGTGTAGGTATTACTCGTTCTGTAATCGTTAACGCACTACGTAAATTAGAAAGTGCTGGCGTAATCGAATCAAGATCATTAGGAATGAAAGGAACTTATATTAAAGTTCTTAACGATAAATTCCTAGCTGAATTAGCTCAGTTAAAAATGAAATAATAAGCAATAAGACTAACCTCTTCTACTTAATTGTGGTGGAGGTTTTTTTTGTAGGCAAATGAGTAGTAAAGCATGCAATTAAATTATCTACTGTTGCTAAAGTCTCGTAGTTTCGACAAGTAGCCTTTTGTTAGTTGGGCTTAGGCCATTAGTCGCTCGCTTTTTAGAGAAACTGCGACGTAAAAGGCCTATTGGGTGACCGCTAGGATTTTCGCTGCAGTCGTACGCTTTCCACCGGGTAAGCGATGAGCCTTCACCGCCGCTTAGGCGGACGTTGTGAAGTCTCATTTTGCTCACTTATCCGGTAGGAGTCGACGCCTGTAGCGAAAATCAAAAGAAATTGCCCAATTATCCATACCATCCCGTTAAAAAACAAAATTTCAACCAGTTTTTTCATTGGATTCATCCAATAAATGGCTTAGGGCAACCAACCGATCACTGGGAGCAACCAGTTCTACTACGAAAGCAACTAAATCAGCATGAGAGCAACCAAATTACTCGTGAAAGCAACCAATTCTCAAAATGGCTCTTTACTTGATGTGAGACAACTATAATTCCGACCTATTATAGGAATTATATGTCTTAAAACCCGTCGAACACGCCTGGCCGGCATCTACTCGACTACGTGTTCAGCTATCTTATTGTTAATATGGGATTTCAATAATTTAGCAATTTCCATTGATTTTCGCTGCAGGGCGGCGATTCCAGTGGAGGCCAACACGATGTTGGTCACGAAGGCGTTGCCACACGATGTAGCGTTCTTAGCCTTTGTTCCTCTCTGAGCATAATGAGACTTCACAACGTACGCGCAAGCGGCGGTGAAGGCTCATCGTTCACCCCGTGGAAAGCGTCCGCCCTGAAGCGGAAATCACGGTGGTCACCTTACCACGCAGTTTTTCTATAAAGTAAATTACCGACTAACTAATTAGCGAAAAAGTAGCAAATAGACAATGTGGTACACGAATTATATTATTTTGATATTTCTAACATTAAGATTATGTGAAATTTGATGGTTTATGATTGATTTCTATTGGGTATGTATGTAAAAATTAACAATTGAGTAGAAAAGACAATAAAAAGTCGAAAGTTGGCGAAAAAAAGGAAAAAGGACCTATTAAATTAAAGAAAATTGAATAGACACATTGTAACGTTTTCATTACAATTAGATTATTATGATTTTCATAGATTATTACTATATATAAAAGTCGAAAAAAGTAAAATGAGGTGAAATGGTTGGGTATATTTGGTGGTACAATTTCAAATTTGGAAAGAGGATTAGATTTCTCTGCTGCGAAACAAAAAACTATTGCGCAAAATATAGCGAATGTTGACACACCGAATTACAAAGCGAGAAGTGTTAGTTTTAACGAATTTTTGTCAGATGCAAAAACAACTACTATAGCTGCACAACGTACAGAACAGAAACATTTGAATTTTAGCGGGAAAACTAGTGCTTCTGGAGTATTTGACTATCAAAATTTCCGATACAGCAATAATGGAAACGGAGTCGACATGGATAAGGAACAAGCGAATCTTGCGACTAATCAACTTTATTATAATGCACTTGTAGATCGTGTAAGTGGGAAGTTAAATACACTACAAACCGTTATTAAAGGAGGAAGCAGATAATGTCGATTTTTCATGGGATGAACACAACAGCTTCCGCTTTAACAGCTCAACGGCTTCGGATGGATGTCATTTCTTCTAATATGGCGAATGTAGATACTACTCGTGGAAAATTTGTCGATGGTGAGTGGCAGCCTTATAGAAAAAAAACAGTTACATTACAACCATTGGAAGGAAAATTTTCAAATTTCTTAAACGTAGCAATGGGAACTGCCAATAAAGATAGTTTAGGACATGGTGTGAAAGTGTCGAAAATAAACGAAGATACAGAAACGCCATTCAAATTAGTGTATGACCCAACGCATATAGATGCCAATGAGGAAGGGTATGTAGAAATGCCTAATGTTGACCCCTTAAAAGAAATGGTTGACTTAATATCAGCCACACGCTCATATGAAGCGAATGTCACAGTTTTTAATGCAAACAAAGCGATGTTATCAAAAGCATTAGAAATTGGAAAATAAGAAGAAAGAAGGTCTGAACTAATATGGCAATAGAATCTGTTTCATTGTTTAATCCTTCCCAAATAAATCCTGTCTCTACAACTTCCCAAGTGAGTTCCGCAGAAGCACAAGAAAAATTTGGTGATTTTTTGAAAGGCGCGATTGAATCTGTAAATGCAAATCAAAAAGCTTCTGATGTTGCAACAGATAAATTACTTCGTGGGGAAAATATAGAATTGCACGATGTGATGATTGCTTCCCAAAAAGCAAGTATTACATTGAATGCGACTTTAGAAATTCGAAACAAAGTAATTGAAGCGTATCAAGAAATCATGCGAATGCCAGTCTAAACTCTCGGTTATCGCTAAATATCGAGCAAAAATATTCACCATAACCGGAGGATACAAATGAATGAGCGTATAAAAAAAATAACTAATGACATAACTTTGTTTTGGAAAAGCAGAACAAAGACGCAAAAAGGAACAATGATAGGCAGCGTACTAGCGGTTATATTACTAGCTGCTATACTTACCTATTTCTTAACAAAAACAGAATTTGTTCCTCTTTACTCGGATGTTTCTCCTTCTGAAATAGGGCGTATAAAAGAAACTTTAGATGCACAAGGAGTACCAAATGAAATTGCCGCTGGTGGAACATCGATTTCTGTTCCAGCAGAGCAAGTCGATTCATTATTAGTACAATTAGCAGCTGAAGGATTTCCACAGTCTGGAATGATTGACTATAGCTTCTTTTCTCAGAATGCTGGTTTTGGTATGACAGACAACGAATTTAACGTATTAAAATTAGCTTCGATGCAAACGGAACTAGCTAATTTGATTAAAGGTGTAAAAGGGATAAAAGATGCGCAGGTCATGATTACATTACCTGAAGAAAGCGTCTTTCTATCACAAAGCAACGACGCAGCGAGTGCCGCTATTATTTTAAATACAGAACCAGGATATCAGTTTACGGAATCTCAAATCACGTCTTTATACAACTTAGTTTCTAGATCCATTCCGAACTTATCGACAGAAGATATTACGATTCGAAATCAGTATTTAGAGTATTTTGATATGGCACAGGCGACTAACGGTGCAGGGGGTACAAGTGTAACCGATCAAATGACGATTAAAAAGACCATTGAACGGGACCTACAAAGACAAGTACAAACGATGTTAGGTACTTTAATGGGGCAAGACAAAGTAGTTGTTTCGGTTACAACAGATATTGATTTCCAAAAAGAAAATAGGGAAGAAAATTTGGTGCTTCCTGTAGATGAAGAAAACATGGCTGGAATCGAGATTAGTGCGCAACGTATTTCCGAAACATTCACTGGAAATAATCCGGTTGCAGGGGGAACACCGCAAGCAGAAGATGCGACGGATAACTTCACAAATTATGTGGAAGGCTCTACTGCCAACGGTGATTATGAAAGAACCGAAGATATGATCAATAGCGAAGTTAATCGAATTCGAAAAGAAATTGTCGAAAGCCCTTATAAAATTAGAGACATCGGTATCCAAGTAATGGTCGAACCACCAAATCCGGAAGATATTGCTTCTATGCCAACTGGTGTGCAAGGAGACATTGAACAAATTCTTGCAACGATTATTCGAACTTCTATTGATAAAGACGAAGTAACAGAACTAACGGAAGCACAACTTCAAGAAAAAATTGTCGTGTCCGTTCAACCATTTAACGGTAAATCGGTAGCGACTGCAGAAACTACTGCGACTATTCCTTGGTGGGTGTACGTAGTTGGAGGTATTTTACTTGTAGCGATTATTCTCCTCGTCATCTTTATCATTCGATCTAGAAGAAATGAAGAGGAAGAAGAAATTATTCTGGAAGAACAGCGAGAAGAATTGAAAATCGATGATATTAATGATGAAAAAGAAACGGAAGCTACCTTAAGACGAAAACAACTAGAAAAAATGGCAAAAGACAAACCAGAAGATTTCGCGAAATTGTTACGTACTTGGATAGCAGAGGATTAACCTTATTCTGAAGAATAAAGTTAAAGCATCTGGCGGATGTCACAGATTTTGAAAGGAGTTAATTGCGCTAACGCAATTCAAAATCTGGACGCAATTACGCTGTGGGGTAATTGATTAGGAGGACGGCTATGAATAAAAAAGAAAAAGAACTTAGTGGCAAACAAAAAGCCGCGCTCTTGTTAATCTCGCTAGGACCTGAAGTGTCTGCTTCCATTTATAAACATTTAAATGAAGAAGAAATCGAGCGCTTAACTTTAGAAATTTCTGGTGTAAAAAAAGTGGAACCAGAAATTAAAGAAGACATTATTGAAGAATTTCATAATATTGCACTTGCGCAAGATTATATTTCGCAAGGCGGTATCGGATATGCAAAAACAGTACTTGAAAAAGCACTTGGCTCGGAGCATGCACAAGCGATTATTAATCGTTTAACATCATCCTTGCAAGTGCGACCTTTTKACTTTGCAAGAAGAGCAGAGCCGACGCAATTATTTAATTTCATCCAAAATGAGCATCCACAAACAATTGCGCTAATCTTATCTTATTTAGAAGCACAGCAAGCGGGAATTATTCTTTCTTCCTTGCCACAAGAAATGCAGGCGGATATTGCAAAACGGATTGCGACGATGGATTCTACTTCACCTGAAGTTATAAGTGAAATCGAATCGGTGTTAGAACGGAAGCTTTCTTCTACGGTTACCCAAGATTATACGGAAACTGGTGGAGTCGATGCGGTAGTGGAAGTGTTGAACGGAGTCGACCGTACAACCGAAAAAACGATTTTGGACGCATTAGAAATTCAAGATCCAGAACTTGCAGAAGAAATCAAAAAACGCATGTTTGTATTCGAAGATATTGTTACATTGGACAATCGTTCCATTCAACGTGTTATTCGTGATTGTGAAAACGAGGATTTACTTCTATCCATGAAAGTTTCAAGCGAAGAAGTAAAAGATGTTATTTTCCGGAATATGTCTACTCGTATGGCTGAAACGTTTAAAGAGGAAATGGAATTTATGGGGCCGGTTCGATTACGTGACGTGGAAGAAGCGCAGTCTCGAATTGTCACAGTAATTCGTAGATTAGAAGATGCGGGCGAAATTATAATTGCACGTGGTGGAGGAGATGACATTATTGTCTAGGATTTTCCGAAGCGTACAAGTAAGTGAAAACAATGAGAAATTAAAACCGATTGAAATAAGAAATCTATATGTACAAGAAGAAATCGACACAGAGCAACCTCTTTCTTTGGATATCCTCTTAAAAGAACGAGAGAAAATGATGCAGGAAGTAGAGCAAGAAATTACGCAAAAGAAAGCTGCATTAGCTCAAGAAATAGAAGAGGCGAATCAGTCGATTGAAAATGAACGAAATGCATGGGCTGAGCAAAAGTTAGCATTTCAACAACAAGCATACGACGAAGGCTTTACGCAAGGAATGGAGGAAGGGCGTCAAAAAGCCCTCTCCGATATGCAACATTCGATACAAACAGCGAATGAAACGATGCAGATTGCCCATGAAAACGCAGCAAAATATTTACAACAGCAAGAACAAGTAATATTGGAACTTGGACTTCGAGCAGCAGAGCGAATTATAAATACTAAACTAGAAGAAGATGCGCAAAATTATTTGTCCGTCGTGAAGAGAGGACTAAAAGAAGCGAGAGAGATGAAAGAAATTAAGCTATATGTTTCACCAACTTATTTTTCTTTAGTTTCAAGTAATCGTGAAGAACTTGCCTCTTTGTTTCCAGTAGATGTACCTTTTATGATTTTTGTAGATGAGGATTTGGAAGCTAGGGATTGTTTTATCGAAACAAACCATGGAAGAATTGTTGTCAGTATCGATGAGCAACTACAGGAGTTAAGACAAAAACTAGTAGACATGCTAGATAGCTTGGAGTGAATGTGATGAAAGCGGTCGATTTAATTCAACAGATTTCGAATGTACCTACATTTAAAAAATATGGTCGTGTGAGTCGTGTTGTTGGATTAATGATTGAGTCACAAGGTCCTGAAAGTTCTATTGGGGATGTTTGTAAGATTCATATTAACTCTTCTAAAAACGGTCCTTCTGTAATCTTTGCGGAAGTAGTTGGATTCAAAGAAGAAATCGTCATTTTAATGCCTTATACAAATATTCGAGAAATATCAACAGGTTGTTTAGTAGAAGGGACAAAAAGTCCTTTAGAGATAAAAGTAGGACCGGATTTAGTAGGAAAAGTGCTCGATTCTATGGGGAACCCAATTGATGGAACTATACTACCAAAAGGCTTGATGACTGTCGGTACAGAACAAGATCCGCCAAATCCACTTACTCGCCCACCGATTGATGAACGTATCGAAGTAGGAGTAAAAGCAATCGATGGCATGCTAACAATCGGAAAAGGACAAAGGGTTGGTATTTTTGCCGGTTCTGGTGTTGGTAAAAGTACTTTGCTTGGAATGATTGCAAGAAATAYGAACGCGGACTTAAATGTTATTGCACTTATCGGGGAACGTGGAAGAGAAGTGCGTGAATTTATCGAGCGAGATCTAGGGAAAGAAGGATTAGCAAAATCAATTGTTGTGGCTGCCACATCAGATCAACCTGCTTTAATGCGTATAAAAGGAGCCTTTACTGCTACCGCAATTGCTGAGTATTTCCGTGATAAAGGTTTAAATGTCATGCTGATGATGGACTCCGTTACGCGTGTTGCGATGGCGCAGCGAGAAATTGGGCTTGCAGTTGGGGAGCCTCCTGCAACAAGAGGATATACGCCTTCTGTATTTTCGATATTACCGAAACTATTGGAGCGGACTGGTACCAATGAAAATGGCACAATCACCGCATTTTATACTGTATTAGTAGATGGAGACGATATGAACGAACCGATTGCAGATACTGTTCGAGGTATTTTGGACGGACATATCGTGTTAGATCGTTCGCTTGCCAACAAAGGACAGTATCCCGCGATTAATGTATTGAAAAGCATCAGTAGGCTGATGAATCATATTTCAGATGAAGAGCATAAAAAAGCTGCTGAACGATTGCGAGATTTATATTTCACCTATAACAAATCAGAGGATTTGATCAATATCGGTGCATATAAACGAGGTACTTCCAGAGAAATTGATGAAGCTATACAATATGAGCCTTTAATAACATCATTCTTAAAACAAGGCTATTTAGACAAAGTATCGCTTAAGACGACTGTGGATGAAATAGTGAAATTAGCGGGGGCTGGTTCGTAAAATGGTTACCTATCAATATAAATTTGCAAAAGTATTAAACGTCCGAGAGCAGGAAAAGTCAGAAACAGAACTAGCGTTTAAAGAATCGGTGAACATGTTTGAAAAAGTTGCGACTGAATTATATGAACTATTAAAAAAACAAGAAGATACAATAGATGCGCAAAATAATCGCTTAACATCAGGATTGTCGATCGACCAAGTGCATCATTATTCGAATTTTATCGAAGGATTACAAAAAAGAATTGATGTTGTGCAAAAAGAAGTCATCCAAGCGCGTTCCAAAATGAATTGGTTTGAACAAAAACTAGTGGAAAAATCACTGGAAGTACGAAAGTTCGAAAAGATGAAGGAAAAGGACTTCGAACAATTCAAGGAAGAACAAAATCGACTAGAAGCGATACAGTTAGATGAAATATCTTCTTTAAAGTTTCAAAACAAAGAGATTAGGTGAGTAAAAGCATGGCTAAGCCGAACAAATCGAATAAAAGCATTCCACAAGAGAAAAATAGTGCAAAAGGTATAAGCAAAATGAAAATGTTTTTGTATTGGTTTATCATTCCTTTGTTATTTGCTTTAGCTCTCCTACTAATTATTGCTCAAATATTGAATGTGAATGTTTTTGAAAAAGCAAAAGATTTAACGGGTGTCGGACAATCAGAAGTAGTAACAGATGACATAGAAACAGACCGTCTAGAAGAACGGGTTGTTTCACTTCAAGCAGAAATTCAACAAAAAGAAGCAGAAATTGGTCAATTACAAGTAGAAATTGAAAACTCTGCGAAATCAAATGAAGCACTTTTAGTGGAACAAGAGCGTCTACTCGATGAAATAGAAACACTGCAAAGAGAACAAGCAAGCTCAAAACTAGCATATAGCGAAATTGTTTCAACGTTCGAGAAAATGTCTGCTAAAGCGGCAGCACCTGTCATTACGAAAATGAGTGACGCAGAAGCTTTGCGTATATTAACTAGTTTAAAACCAGATACAGTGGCGAAAATCTATGAGAAAATGACGCCGGAAGATGCAGCAAAATATACAGAGCTTATGACAGAGCAATAATATTTTTTTAAGTGAAAGGAGGTGACAAAGTCCTTGAATCTCGCAGCAATCGTAAATATGGGAAATAATCTAGCTGTTCCAACGAAAGGGCAGCAATTATCTCCTCAAGGCAATCAAATTTTCGGCAATACTTTTGGTCAAATATTATCTAACCAACAAATACAACCAACAGTTGATGCTATCCCAAATATGCCTGAACAGGATGTAATCCAAGATTTACTATCCATTCTTAACGCAACATCACTAGAAGAATTAGAATCACTCATCGGTTCGGAAGGGTTAGAAGTTAACCCCAAACAATTAAAAGAATTATTAAATAAACTGCTGGAAGAAGATACAGGCAAAACAATGGACATAGAAGAATCGAATGTGTGGGACATGCTAGCGGGTATCCAACAGCAAGCAAATAAGCTAACAGATGCGATAACACTTGCGCTTAATAGCCAAGGAACTGCTTCACCAGTTGAAGCAAAGCAAGCAGTGCAATTACTAAAAATAGCACAACTAATTGGCGATAAATCGGATCTAACGTTAAAACAAGAATCAACCCATTTTGATTTGAAACAGCTACTCGAAAATGTCAAAGAAAATACAACGAATCTTGTCCTTAAAGAAACACAAAAACCGGACATAATGCAAGGATTAAAGCCAGTTATTCAGCAAGTGATTGTTCGACAAGTTCCAACTGAAACAATTGTGGAAACGAAAGAAGTAACGACAAATATCCAATCGTCCACTTCTCCTATTGTTCAAACAAAAGTAGAAACAGTATCGATGACATTGCCGTCAGAAAAACCGGCGCAATCAGAAGAATTTATGAAAGAACTACAAAAAGTGATGAATCGTGTACAGTTCGGCCAAACAAATGGAGCGAACAGATTAGTTATTAAATTGTATCCGGAGCAACTAGGAACAATTCGTATCGAATTAGTCCAAAAAGACGGGATCTTAACTGCGAAAATGTTAGCATCCACTGCACTTGGAAAAGAAATGTTAGATTCAAATTCAAACCATTTAAGACAAAGCTTAGTTAACCAAAATATTCAATTAGATAAGCTTGAAATAACGCAAGCTCTGCAAGATGCAAATAGACAAGAAAGAAACCAGTCTTTCCAAGAGTCATTTAAACAACAGCAACAAGAGCAAAAAGAACAACCGAATGAAACATCGGAAGAACAATCTTCATTCGAAGAATTTTTAAAGGAAATGGAGGTTTAAAAAATGGCAGACATGAATCCAATTACAAGTAATATGTATTTGGCTAATCAAAAAAAAGTAGAAAAGCAAACTGGAAATAGTACACTTGGAAAAGATGCGTTTCTAAAAATATTAATGGCGCAACTACAAAACCAAGATCCAACCAAACCAATGGATGATTCACAATTTATAGCACAAATGGCACAGTTCTCTTCTTTAGAACAAATGACCAATTTAACAAAAGCATTTGAGGATTTTGCCCAAGTTCAAGAACAATCGCAAATGATTGAATACAGTAACTTTGTGGGTAAAGAAGTGAAATGGCATGAGTTAACGGAAAAATTAGATGAAGCTGGCAAACCTATTACAAATGAAGGTACTGGTCAAATTAGTGCCATTAAATTCGTAAATGGCAGTGTAGAATTTACACTTGCGGATGGAAAAGTCATTTCACCAGGCAATATTTCAGAAGTATTAACTAGTGGGACAAACGCAAATAGTTTAGTAGAAGCAAGTATGATGATTGGTAAAACAGTAAGTTACATGAACGGTGAAACTGAAGGAACGGGACAAGTTATGTCTGTAACGAAAAAAGATGGCTCAATTGTTTATAACTTAAGTGATAATACAACAATTACAGCTAATCAGATAAACTCGATTAGTTAATAGAACGGGGATACGCAATGGATAAGATTAAGATTAATCGTGTTCCAATGCAACCAGTAATCCGTCCATCCTATACGACAAAACAAGTCACCACACCAAAACAATCCTTTTTGCAGCATTTACATGATGCAACCGTAAAAACAGAGTTAAAAGTTAGTAAACATGCTAATCAACGGTTAATCGATAGAAATATCGTCATTACAGAAGCGGAGTGGCAACTGATTAATGATAAAGTAGCAGAAGCTCGTTCAAAAGGTGTAAAAGACTCTTTAGTATTGATGGATCAAGCAGCATTAATCGTCAGCGCAAAAAATGCGACAGTGATTACTGCAATGGACCGCACGGAAGCAAACAATCAATTATTTACTAATATCGATGGCACGATTGTGCTGAACTAAAAATTTATAGCAGGACCTTGTAAAGGATGCTATGTGCAGCGGACTGAATGAAGCTAGCACGCAAATAGAAGGGAGAAAAATTTAAATGATTCGCTCAATGTACTCAGGAATTTCAGGCTTAAAAAACTTTCAAACAAAATTAGACGTGATTGGGAATAACATCTCCAATGTAAATACTTACGGCTTTAAAAAAGGACGTACGATATTTAAGGATCTAATATCACAAACAACAGCAGGAGCTTCAGCTGCGACAGGAACACGTGGGGGAGTTAATGCTAAACAAGTAGGTTTAGGTTCACAATTAGCTTCAATAGATACAATTCATGCAGGTGGGGCATTACAATCAACTGGTAATACATTAGATCTTGCAATTTCAGGGGACGGATTTTTTCAAGTAGCTGATTCTACCAATGCTAATCGTGAGGGGTTTGTTAATCCGTTGTATACACGCGCTGGGAACTTTTATATGGACAATGAAGGGTATTTAGTGAATGGTGATGGTAAATTTTTAGTTGGTGGAGTTACTAAAGTAGATCCTACAGCCCTTACAGACGCACTAGCTTCAGCGGTAACAGCGGCAGAAACCGCTAATGATAGAGCAGATGAAGCTAAGATTGCAGCAGATGCTTTAACTGCAACACTTGATCCTCTAAAAGCCGAGGTAAAAACTGCAAATGATGAATTAGCGGCTGCTAAAGCTCTTAGTCCTGCTGACCCAGCAGCAGTAACACAAGCAGAAGCGGGTTTAAAACTAGCAGAAGATAACTTAAAGAATGCCATGGATCCTAAGCATGCTGACGGTGCAGATGCTAAAGCTGCTCTTGATGCAGATACTGCAGCAGCAACGGCGGCAGAAGAATTGGCAAAGGCTAATGCGACAGTAACCAACTTATCTTATCCGGATGCTTCTACCGTAGAGAGAAATTGGGAAGCTACTGGTAATCTTAATACAGGGGGAAGCTATTTGCCTGATATGGCTATTACTGTTGGTGGTGAATATAGACCAATTAAAATACCAACAGATGCCCAAAGTATGAACATTGGCCAAGATGGTACTGTAACATTTGTTGACAAAGAAGGAACATTGCGTTGGGCAGGTCAACTTGTTCTTGCTAAATTTCCAAATCCAGGTGGCATGGAAAAGGTTGGTTCAAACTATTTTAAAGATACATCAAACTCTGGTACACCAATTCTTCAAACTGCAACTGAATCCGGTATGGGCTCCATCAACTCAGGCTTCCTAGAAATGTCTAACGTTGACCTTTCTGAAGAATTCACAGATATGATCGTTGCGCAACGTGGGTTCCAAGCGAACACTCGTATTATTACAACTTCTGACTCCATTTTAGAAGAGCTTATCAACTTAAAACGTTAATCTATTAAACTACTAAATTTGTAAGGGAGGGGTGGGCCGCTCCTTTGTGGCCCGGCCCTTTTATATGATTAAATTAACACGATTAAACGGCAAAGAGTTTTCGTTGAATGCTCTGTACATAGAGACGGTGGAATCTTTTCCGGATACAACGATCACACTTACAAACGGTCATAAATATGTAGCGTTGGAATCCAGGGAAGAAGTACACGCTCAAATTTCTCGATTTTATCAAGAGATACATATATTAGCGAACCCCCATATTAGAGGTGAAGAACATGAAGAGTAAAAATAATAAACTACTAACCATCATGCTAATAATTTTAGTTTCCATCACTTTAGTAGGTGTTATCGCTTTACTTATTATTTTCCAATTAAACAAAGGTGATGAAGAAACTGGTCCGAACATTGACGAAATCGTTGAGTCTTCGGTGGATATACCAGAAATTACAACTAATCTTGCTGCAAACAAATTCATTCGCATCTCGTTAAAAGTGCAAATGGACAAACCGGAAGCTGCTGAGGAACTAACAAAACGAGATTTCCAAGTAAATAACATTGTCATTACAGAGCTTTCTGAAATGACCCCAGAAGATTTAGAAGGTAAGCAAGGAAAAGCAAATTTTCAATCATCCCTAAAAACGAAAATTAATGAGTTAATGGATGCAGGAGAAGTGCAGCAAGTTTATATTACTTCTTATATAATCCAGTAAAGATATACTTTGAATGGAGGTGGGCAGATTGGCAGGAGATATATTATCTCAATCGGAAATAGATGCGTTGTTAAGTGCGCTTTCCACAGGCGAAATGACAGCAGACGAGATGAAAAGTGAGCAAGAAGCTAGAAAAGTTAGAGTGTATGACTTTAAGCGTGCACTTCGATTCTCCAAAGACCAAATTCGTAGTTTAACACGAATTCATGAAAATTTTGCTCGCTTATTAACAACCTTTTTTTCTGCCCAATTAAGATCGTACGTGCAAATTTCAGTCGTATCCGTGGATCAAATTCCCTTTGAAGAGTTTATTCGATCGGTACCACATATGACGCTGATTAATGTGTTTGAAGTTCCTCCTTTAGAAGGAAATATTCTCATGGAGATTAATCCGAATATCGCCTACACGATGTTAGATTTACTAATGGGTGGACGAGGAGAAACACATACAAAAACAGATAATCTTACCGAGATTGAAACAAAAATTATGACCAACTTATTTGAACGTTCTTTTGATAATTTGAGAGAAGCTTGGGCTAATATTGCAGATATCGATCCGATACTTACGGAGCTTGAAGTGAATCCGCAATTCTTACAAATGATTTCTCCTAACGAAACAGTAGTTGTTATATCTTTTAACACAATTATTGGGGAAACAAGCGGGATGATAAATATTTGTATCCCACATGTCGTTTTAGAACCAATTGTGCCAAACTTATCGGTCCGATATTGGATGCAAACAAATAAAAAAGAAGTTTCACCTGAGCAGTTAAAAGTACTGGAAAAACGAGTAAAATCAGCTGAAATACCAATAGTAGCGGAAATAGGCTCCACGGATATTTCCATCGAAGACTTGTTGTTTTTACAATTAGGTGATGTAATCCAGCTGAATACGAAAATAGACGATCCGTTAACGGTTAAAGTTGGGAATATTCCTAAATTTAAAGCGCAACCCGGAAAACTAAAAAAACGAATGGCTGTACAAGTCATAGAAACTTTGAAAGGAGGAGAGGATGATGATGAGTGATGATATGCTCTCCCAAGAAGAAATTGAGGCCCTCCTAAGAGGAACGACATTAGAAGAGGAAAAAAGTGATCAAGACAATGAAGTGATTAATGTAGAAGATTATTTGGATGACTTTGCACAAGATACACTAGGGGAGATAGGAAATATTTCCTTCGGTAGTTCAGCGACGGCATTGTCTGCTCTATTAGGTCAGAAAGTAGAAATAACGACTCCCAATATAAGCATGATTAATCGTTCGAAACTTAAAGAGGAATTTCCACAACCATATGTAGCGGTCCAAGTGCATTACACTGCGGGACTCACTGGCATGAATCTTTTGGTCATTAAACAATCAGATGCAGCTATAATTGCTGATCTAATGCTTGGTGGAGATGGAATTGATCCAAAGCCAGAACTTAGTGAGATTCAACTGAGTGCCGTGCAAGAAGCGATGAACCAAATGATGGGTTCTGCGGCGACTTCCATGTCCACTGTATTTAATAAAAAAGTAGATATTTCACCACCTTCTATTGATTTGATGGATTTATTAGCAGATGAAGGTACGGATGCCATTCCAAGTGATGAAATGTTAATAAAAGTTTCATTCCGTTTAAAGATTGGGGAACTAATCGATTCGAATATTATGCAATTACTGCCGCTACAATTCGGCTTAAATTTAGTGAAATCGCTGATGGGAGAAGACGAGCAAGAAGCGGCTGCAACGGTTATGGAAGAACGAGTGGACACTACTCCGACACAAACACAAGTAGCGCAAGCGCCGCAAGTGCAAGAACCAATTCAACAACAAGCACCAATGCAATTTAGTCAACCACGGCAAGTACAGCCACAAGTAGAAGTGCAACAAGCACAATTTGCTAGTTTTGAAGCGCCTAGTCTATCACAAAATGAATCTAGAAATTTAAATTTACTACTTGATATACCACTACAAGTAACAGTAGAATTAGGACGTACTAAACGAACGGTGAAAGATATATTAGAACTGACAAGTGGTTCTATTATTGAACTGGATAAATTAGCTGGGGAACCAGTTGATATTTTAGTAAATAATAGACATATTGCTAAAGGGGAAGTCGTAGTAATTGATGAAAACTTCGGTGTTCGAATTACCGATATTCTAAGCCAAGCAGATCGTATTAACAATTTAAAATAAGTACTGGGGGAGACATAAAGATGTCAAAAAGAATTTTAATAGTGGACGATGCAGCATTCATGCGCATGATGATTAAAGATATTTTATCTAAAAACGGGTTTGAAGTAGTAGGAGAAGCTGCGGACGGAGTACAGGCTATTGAGAAATATGCTGAACTGAAACCAGATTTAGTAACAATGGATATTACAATGCCTGAGATGGATGGAATTGCTGCATTAAAAGAAATTAAAACAAAAGATCCAAACGCGGTTATTATAATGTGTTCAGCTATGGGGCAACAAGCAATGGTTATTGACGCTATTCAAGCTGGAGCAAAAGATTTTATCGTGAAACCATTCCAAGCGGACAGAGTAATTGAAGCAATTTCCAAAGCAATCGGGTAATACAATGATGAGGAAGTTCACCCTCGTCTTTTGTATCATCACTACATTATTTTTACTATTCGATCAAAAGGTATATGCGGCTATAGATTCGAATGAAAGTATAGAAGAATTTTATAACAAATCAAAGACGGATAGTTCAGAAGAAGAGCCTGCTCCTACTGCGGAAGAAGAACAAAAGGAAGATATTGTTAAGGATCCAGTATCTGTAACTGGTTGGGATTATGTCAAAATGATTTTTGCTTTACTATTCGTAGTGTTATTACTTTATGGTCTTTTACGATTTGTTAATAGTAGAAATAAAACGTTCCAACAAAACAGCCTCATCCAAAACTTAGGTGGAGTTGGCGTTAGTCAAGGTAAATCCGTTCAGTTATTACAAGTTGGCAATTCTCTCTTTTTAGTAGGTATTGGGGAAGATATTACGCTATTAAAAGAAATAGAGGATCCAGATGAAAAAGAGAAACTTACGAAAATATATGAAGAAAAACAAGATATCGTCGGAAAAACAGTTCCATACATAACAGAACTAGTCCAGCGTTTAAAAGAAAGTACTTCTTCTCGACCGAAAAATAATGAAAAAAAAGATCCTTCATTTAACGAAACGTTCCAAAAAAAGTTACGAGAAGTTAAAAAAGACCGTAGTGATGTATTAGAGGATTGGAAGACAAAGGAGCGCGAAAAAAATGAATGATTTTGTCCAGTTCTTTTCGGACAGTGATCCATCTAATGTCTCTACTTCGATCAAGTTAATGCTATTGCTTACGGTCTTATCTTTGGCACCAAGCATTTTAATCTTAATGACAAGTTTTGCTCGAATCGTTATTATTCTTTCCTTTGTAAGGACGGCACTTGCAACACAGCAAATGCCTCCCAACCAGGTCATTGTTGGATTGGCCTTATTTTTGACTTTCTTCATCATGGCGCCTACCTTTCAGCAAGTGAATGAAGATGCCTTAACGCCACTGTTCAATGAAGAGATAACATTAGAACAAGCGTATGAAAATGCGAGTGGTCCCTTTAAAGAGTTTATGAGCAAACATACGAGGCAAAAAGATTTAGAGTTATTTTTACGTTATACAGAAGCAGAACGACCAGAAACGATTGAAGATATTCCTTTAACGGTGATGGTTCCTGCATTTGCCTTAAGTGAAATTAAAACGGCTTTTCAAATAGGGTTTATGATTTTTATCCCTTTTTTAGTAATTGATATGATCGTTGCCAGTGTATTAATGTCAATGGGTATGATGATGTTACCACCTGTTATGATTTCATTGCCATTTAAAATATTATTGTTTGTATTAGTGGATGGATGGTATTTAGTCATGAAATCCATTTTACAAAGTTTTTAGGAGCTGATTGTCATGAATAATGAAATGGTAATTTCGATTGCGGAAAGAGCAATTTGGGTCATTCTTCTTGCATCAGGTCCTCTTCTTTTGGTCGCATTAATCACTGGTCTTGCGGTCAGTATTTTTCAGGCAACGACACAAATTCAAGAACAAACGCTTGCATTTGTTCCGAAAATTATTGCTGTTTTAGTTGCCATTGTTTTCTTCGGACCTTGGATGTTATCGCAAGTGACATCCTATGCTGCGGATATATTTGAAAATTTAATAAGATACATTGGTTGAGCATATGGAAGAGATCATCCCGAGCTTAACTGTATTCTTATTAATCGTGGCAAGAGTTTCCGCTTTCTTCGTCATTTTGCCTCTTTTTTCGCATCGTACGGTACCAGCATCGCATCGAATTGCTTTTGCGGTCATTCTTTCATGGATGATGTATTATACGATGGATGTGGAACCATTTGAAGTGAATGGGGATTATTTATTATTAATAATAAAAGAAGTAATGGTTGGATTGTTTATTGGATTACTTGCGTATATCATTATGTCCGCCGTGCAAATTGCTGGTGGGTTTATCGATTTTCAGATGGGCTTTGCTATTGCAAACGTTATAGATCCGCAAACTGGCGCACAAAGTCCTTTAATTGGTCAATTTTTAAATACGTTAGCACTTCTTTTGCTGCTTGCTTTAAATGGTCATCATTTACTGTTAGATGGTGTTTTTTATAGCTATCAATTTATCCCGATGGAGCTCGCATGGCCTGCATTTGGTCAAGAAAATTTTGTGGAGTTTATCATGAAAACCTTTGCGGGGATATTTGCGGTAGCCTTTCAAATGTCTATCCCAATCGTGGCGACACTTTTTTTAGTAGATATTGCACTAGGTATTACGGCAAGAACCGTTCCCCAGTTGAATATATTCGTAGTCGGGTTTCCGATTAAAATAGGAGTTAGTTTTATAGTACTCCTTGTGATGATAGGTGTTTTAATGGCCGTTGTTAAGGAAATGTTTGAAATGATGGTTGTCAGCATGCGTGACTTAATGATTATTTTAGGAGGTGGCTAATATGTTCGAACTCCGATTAGACTTACAGTTTTTTGCTGGAGAAAAAACAGAAAAAGCAACCCCTAAAAAGAGGCAAGATTCGCGTAAAAAAGGACAAGTATTAAAAAGCCAAGATGTAACGAGTGCCATTGTGTTACTTTCTGTGTTTTTATTTTTATTTTTCTTTGCCAGTTTTTTGCGAACAGAAATCTTTTCTTTTTTTGAAGTGACATTTACCAAATATATGTTAATGGAAACGTTGACGATTGATACGTCGATCGAAATATATAAAGATTTATTAATGGAAATGGCTGTTATATTACTACCGATTATGGCTGTAGCTGTTGTAGCGTCGATTGCTGCAAACTTTTTTCAGTTTGGTTTGCTTTTTACAACGGAGCCACTTAAGTTTGACCTAAAAAAGATAGACCCGATTAAAGGATTGAAACGTATTTTTTCGCTTAAAGCTATTATAGAGTTATTGAAATCGATATTGAAAATCTCTTTTATCGGATCTGTCACTACCCTTATTTTATGGATGAATCTAGAACAAGTATTATCCTTGTCCTTTAAAACAGCTTGGGATACATTATCGACTGTTGGATGGCTAACGGGGATGATGGGGATAGCGGCATCTTTTGTGTTGTTATTTATATCGATATTAGATTTCTTTTATCAGCGATTTGACTATGAAAAAAACTTAAAAATGTCGAAGCAGGACATTAAAGATGAACATAAAAATTCAGATGGAGATCCTATTATAAAATCACGTATTAGACAAAGGCAAAGGGAAATGGCTATGCGTCGCATGATGCAAGAAGTTCCAACAGCAGACGTAGTTATCACAAACCCTACTCATTTTGCCATTGCCTTAAAGTATGATGATGAATCGATGGATGCACCAGTAGTTGTGGCTAAAGGCGCCGATTTTGTTGCCCAAAAGATTAAGTTAATTGCCAAAGAAAATGATGTGGTAATGGTTGAAAACAGGCCGCTAGCACGAGCGATGTTCGACCAAGTGGAAATCGGACAACGTATTCCGGATGAATTTTTTAAAGCAGTAGCGGAAGTGCTAGCCTATGTATATCGAATTAAACAAAAAATTTAAAGACAAAGATTGAGGTGGAAGTATTATGCAAATCCGCGATATATCCGTTTTAGCAGCTGTCATTTCGATTGTGGCGATGCTAGTAATACCTCTTCCTCATTGGTTAATAAGTTTTCTGATAATAATTAATATTACGATCGCTTTATTAATATTAATGACTGCTATGAATATGCAAGAGGCTTTACAGTTTTCTGTTTTCCCTACTATAGTTTTACTAATAACTTTATTTAGGCTTGCCTTGAATGTCTCGACTACAAGAGCAATTTTAGCGGAAGGTGACGCTGGTAAAGTAGTTGAAACTTTCGGTACGTTCGTAACAGGTGGGAATATGATAGTTGGTCTAGTTGTATTTGCTATTTTAGTAGTTATCAACTTTATCGTCATAACGAAAGGGGCAGAACGTGTGGCAGAAGTTGCCGCTCGTTTTACCTTGGACGCTATGCCTGGTAAACAAATGAGTATTGATGCAGATTTAAATGCGGGGATGATTTCTGAAAAAGAGGCAAGAGAAAGACGAGAAAAAGTTAGTGGAGAAGCGGACTTTTACGGGGCAATGGATGGTGCTACCAAATTCGTAAAAGGGGATGCTATAGCAGGTATTATTATTGTTATTATTAACCTGGTGTTTGGGATTATTATTGGAGTTGTTCAGCTAGGTCTTCCTTTCAATGAAGCGGCAGTTCTGTTTTCTACTTTAACTGTTGGGGATGGTCTTGTTTCTCAAATTCCGGCCTTATTAATTTCTACCGCAACCGGTATCGTTGTTACAAGAGCAGCATCTAAAGGAAATCTTGGTGGAGACATTACGGGTCAGTTACTTAATCAGCCAAAACTTTTATATGTTGCAGCGGCTACTATCGCGCTTCTTGGTATTATTACGCCTATTGGAATCATACTCACATTCCCCATTTCGATTGCACTTGCAATTGGGGCTTATATGATAAGTAAATCTAGTAAAGAAGATCCGGATGAATTAGAAGAATATGAAGAGGAAGTTGCAACGGATACGATGAAAAGTCCTGAAAATGTCATTAATCTATTAAATGTGGATCCGATTGAATTTGAATTCGGTTATGGACTGATCCCGTTAGTAGATACTGCACAGGGCGGCGATTTACTCGACCGAGTAGTGATGATTCGTAGACAATTGGCACTGGAACTTGGGGTTGTCATCCCAGTTGTTCGTATTCGAGATAATATTCAACTTCAACCGAATGAATATCGCATTAAAATTAAAGGAAGCGAAATGGCTAGGGGAGAACTATTACTAGACCACTATTTAGCCATGAGCCCTGGAGACGATGATTCGATTGAAGGAATAGATACAATCGAACCTTCCTTTGGATTACCTGCAAAATGGATTACGGAATCTGTAAAAGAAGAAGCCGAAATACTTGGTTATACGGTTGTCGATCCGCCGAGTGTTGTATCTACCCATATGACGGAAATTATTCGAAATAATGCGCATGAATTACTAGGACGTCAAGAAACGAAACAGTTAATCGACCATATTCGTGAAACATATCCGATTCTTGTGGATGAGCTAACACCTACACCTTTAACGGTAGGGGAAATTCAAAAAGTATTAGTAAACTTACTGAGAGAGCATGTGTCCATTCGTAATTTGCCAATAATTTTTGAGACACTTGCTGATTATTCCAAAATGACGTCGGACGTCGATGTACTAACCGAGTATGCCAGACAATCATTAGCAAAACAAATAACAACGCAATATGCAGGAAATAGTCATGTGTTAAAAGTGTTAACTGTTTCTGGTAGAGTTGAAAAAATGATAGCAGATAGTATTCAACAAACAGAACACGGCAATTACTTATCAATAGATCCAAACGACTCCCAAGCCATTTTAGAATCGATGGCAAAGGAAATCGAAAGAGCATCGTTAATGGAGCAATCGCCAATTATTTTATGTTCTCCTGCAGTACGCATGTATTTACGTCAAATGACAGAACGGTATTTCCCTCAAATTCCGATTCTTTCTTACAATGAACTAGAATCATCTATTGAAGTACAAAGTGTTGGGGTGGTGAATATAGAATGAAAATGAAAAAATATACGGCTAATACTATGCCTGAAGCAATGAAACTAATTCGTAAAGAATTAGGAGAAGAAGCAGTCATTTTAAATTCTAAAGTAGTTTATTCGAAAGGCTTTTTAGGGTTGTTTAAAAAGAAATCGATTGAAGTATTAGCAGGAATGGATTCGATCGAAAGTCCAGCACCTGTGGTAGAAAAAACAAATCATCAACAAGTACAAGAAGATTCTAGTTCAGCTGAGATAAAAAAAGAATTAGAAGACTTAAAACAAATGGTTAAGTTGATTGGACGTCCACAAACAAATAGGAGTTATCCGGCTGAAATGGAAGCTCTAATTCACCATTTGAAGGAGCAAGAACTAGCAGAAGAGCTTATCACATCGATCAGTGATGAGCTTTTCGTGCATATGAAAAAAAACGAAGACGATACAGCTATCGAAGTGCAGAAAAAAATAGCAAGTGATTACTTAATGTCCGAGCTAGATGCATACCCATTTGGCGGTATTTCGTATACGAAGAAATATATTAACGTACTAGGGCCAACTGGAGTAGGAAAAACAACGACCATTGCGAAAATGGCTGCACGAGCCGTATTAGAAAAAAAGAAAAAAGTTGGATTTATAACGACGGATACATACCGAATTGCAGCGATAGAGCAACTAAAAACGTATGCAGGATTATTACAAGCGCCAATTGAAATTGTTTATAACGAACAAGATTTACAACAAGCAATGCATAAGTTTGAAGCATTAGATGTAGTATTTATCGATACTGCGGGACGAAATTACAAAGAAGTGAAATTTGTCGAAGACTTGCAAAAACTAATCGACTTAAAAGAAAATACAGAAACATTTCTTGTATTATCATCTACATCAAAACAGCGAGATATGGAAGTAATTATAGAACAATTCAAGGACTTTCCGATTGAAAAATTTATCTTTACAAAAGTAGATGAAACAAATTCTATTGGCTCTATTGTTAATTTAATGGTTAAATATAAAAAGGGACTTGCTTACTATACAGATGGTCAAGAAGTCCCGGAGGATATTGTGGAAGCTAGTCTGGATGGATTACTCAATTTGTTTTTAAAGGGGATTCGTTATGAGAGATCAAGCTGAACAGTTACGAATGCAAATGTTGCGAAGTAGGCAAAAGCTAGGTCGATCGATAGCCGTTGTTAGTGGAAAAGGTGGCGTAGGGAAAAGTAATTTTTCGATGAATTTTACGACCACTTTAAGTGCATTAGGGAAAAAAGTAGTACTAATCGACATGGACATCGGTATGGGGAATATTCATATATTGCTTGGAAAAGCAGTTCCGACTAATTTGAGAGATTATTTGGTAGGGGAAAAAACAATCGAAGAGGTCATGTTCGAAGGACCAAATAATTTACAATATATTTCGGGAGGTTCTGGACTTTCGGGTGTAATGGAATGGAACGACAAAATGTTCGACCGTCTTATCGAAGCATTTGAATATTTACAAAGAAACTATGATTATATTGTTTTTGATATGGGTGCCGGTGCAACAACCCAGACTTTGGACTTACTAGTTTCTGTGGACGATATTATTGTTATTACAACTGCAGAGCCTACTTCTATAACAGATGCCTATTCGATGATGAAATTCATTTATTTTAAAGATCCAGAAAAGAACTTTTTTGTCCTTTGCAATCGAGCGTTTTCGGAAGAAGAAGGGGTGGACACGACGTCTAGATTAAAACTGGCCATGTCTAAATTTTTATCCAAAGAAATTGTTGTACTTGGTTCCTTGCCTGAAGATCCAGTCGTACGTGCGTCAGTGAAAGCACAAGTTCCTTTCTCTATTTTACATCCCAATGCTGCAATTACAAAAAAACTGAAACTAATTGTGCATAACTTTGCTAATTTTGAAGTAGAAGAAACTAATGTTCCAAACCAAAGTACATTTATAACTCGATTGAAAAATCTATTTTCTAGGAGGTCATAAGCTAATGGATCTTTTGCCAAAAAAGAAATTATTAATCGTTGATGACTCTGCGTTTATGCGTAAGCTTATAGGTGACTTTTTCAAAGACAGTAATGTCATAGAAGTGGTTGGAATCGCACGCAACGGAAATGATGCCATTCGTAAAATAAAAGCATTAAAGCCGGATGTTGTGACCTTAGATGTGGAAATGCCTGAGATGAACGGATTGGATGCATTGAAACAAATAATGGCAGAAATGCCTGTTGCGGTAGTAATGTTGTCTAGTACGACGCAAAAAGGTACCGAAATCACGCTTCAAGCAATGGGATATGGTGCAGTAGACTTTGTCGCTAAGCCAAGTGGGACAATTTCCTTAGATTTACATAAGATTAAAGACGAACTGGTAGCAAAAGTGGAAAATGCAGCGAATATTTCTATTAGTAAATTAAATAAAGCACCGCAGAAAGTTGCTGCAACAACGTCTATTTTGCCTGAAAGAAAAACAGATATAAACAAAACGATTAGTCCAAAAAAAGTGACCAATTGGAGTAAAACAACTAAAAAAATGGTGTTGATTGGTACATCTACGGGTGGCCCTCGGGCTTTGCAAGAAGTGATTACAAAGCTGCCAAAAGATATGCAAGCCCCAGTACTTATTGTTCAACATATGCCGGCAGGGTTCACCAAATCTTTAGCTGAAAGACTCAATCAATTAGCTGAAATAGAAGTGAAGGAAGCGGAAAATGGCGATATTATTCGTAACGGTCATGCATATATAGCTCCTGGTGGATACCATATGAAAATCCAAAAAATTGGGAGTACATATAGCATTTTATTAGATAATGAAGAGGCCCCAAGAGCAGGACATAGACCCGCTGTAGATGTGCTATTTGAAAATAATAGCCTCTATAATGATTTCGATAAAATTGCCGTCATTATGACTGGCATGGGATCGGATGGTTCTAAAGGACTTGTGCAACTGAAGTCGAATGGAAATGTGGTAGGCATTGCGGAATCAGCAGAATCATGCATTGTATACGGCATGCCAAAAGCAGCAGTGGAAACGAAGTTAGTAAACGAAGTAGTAGATTTAGAAAATATCGCAAAAGCAATCACACATTATTTATCTTAAGGAGTGTTAATGAATGGATACAAGTCAATATTTAGAAATGTTTATCGAAGAGAGTAAAGAACATTTACAAGCTTGTAATGAACACTTATTAGAATTGGAGAAAAATCCAGAAGATATTGCCATCGTCAATGAAGTCTTTCGTTCGGCACATACCTTAAAAGGGATGTCCGCTACGATGGGATACGAAGATATTGCGAATTTAACGCATAAAATGGAAAACGTATTAGACGAAATAAGAAATAATCGTTTGCATGTAACAGCTGATTTACTAGATGTTGTATTTACAGCAGTTGATCAGTTAGAAGAAATGGTACTTGATATTGCAGCAGGTGGAAACGGGAAATTAGATGTAGCAGATACGGTTCAAAAATTGCATACAATTGAAACAGGTGGGGAAATACCTATTGCGGCAACTACAGTAGAAGAATCCGTTTCTGTTGTTACAACAACAGGGGAGAATTGGTTGACCTATGATGATTATGAATTAACGGTCATCCAACAATCATTAGAGCAAGATTATCAAACGTATGAAATTTCCGTAAAGTTACGGGAAGATTGTTTGCTAAAAGCGGCACGTGTTTATATGGTTTTTGAACTGTTAGAAAAAATGGGAGATGTTATTAAATCTTCGCCGTCTGTTGAAAAACTGGAAGCGGAAGATTTTGATGAAGTTTTCTATATCGCTCTTGTCACTACTGAGCCAAAAGACGATGTACAAAAGAAACTGATGAAAGTTTCAGAGGTTACAGAAGTAGTTGTTCAACCTGTTACACTCGAGCAACTAAAAACTCGTCAACAAGATGGAATAGGGGTAGTAGAAAAAGCCGAGCAAGTAGTTGTACAAACGGACGAGGTAGCTGTACAGCAGGTAGAATCAACACCTGAGAAGAAGGAAAAATCCGCTTCTTCAAAAGGGGCTTCCAATAGTAAAACAATCCGTGTAAATATTGAACGATTAGATGTACTGATGAATCTATTTGAAGAGTTAGTCATTGATCGTGGCCGATTACAGTCCATTTCTGAAGATTTAAGAAACACAGAATTAGACGAGACGGTGGAACGTATGTCTCGAATTACAGGAGATCTTCAAAATATCATTTTGAATATGCGAATGGTACCTGTCGAAACTGTATTTAACCGATTCCCACGCATGGTAAGACAACTAGCAAGAGATCTAAATAAGAAAATTAACTTAGAAGTGATTGGTGCAGAAACGGAACTAGATCGTACCGTTATCGATGAAATTGGAGATCCACTTGTTCACCTTATTCGTAATTCACTGGATCATGGAATAGAGAGTCCAGAAGTAAGAAAAGCAAAAGGGAAACCAGAGGAAGGTACGGTTGTACTTCGTGCCTATCATAGTGGTAACCATGTCTTTATCGAGATTGAAGATGATGGGGCAGGGATTAATCGTGAAAAAGTACTGAAGAAAGCAATTTCTAAAGGGATTGTCAGTGAAGAACTGGCTGCTACTTTAACAGATAAACAAGTGGCAGAACTGATTTTATCTTCCGGTTTTTCTACAGCGGATGTCATTTCCGATGTATCTGGGCGAGGGGTTGGGTTAGATGTTGTGAAAACAACGATCGAATCACTTGGCGGAACGATGGATATCTCTTCAACAGAAGGAAAGGGATCTTTATTTTCTATCCAATTACCATTAACCTTGTCTATTATTTCCGTTATGTTAGTAGAACTAGGAGAAGAAATTTATGCGATTCCTCTTTCTTCGATTATTGAAACAGCTATTATTCGTTCATCGGATATTTTAAATGCGCATAATCAAAAAGTAATTGATTTCCGAGGGAAAGTCGTGCCGTTAGTATTTTTAGAAGATGTGTTTGAACTACCTAGAGAAAGCACAGCAGAAGAATTCCATTCAGTTGTCCTTGTTCGAAAAGGGGATAAATTAGCCGGACTTGTAGTAGATTCGTTTATCGGACAGCAAGAAGTGGTACTGAAATCACTAGGAACATATTTAACAAGTGTGTTTGCTATTTCAGGGGCAACTATTTTAGGAAATGGGAAAGTAGCATTAATCGTAGATTGTAATGCATTGATAATATAAGCGTTTATCTTTTATTTTGGGAAGGATGCGAAGCGATATGACTGAAACAGTAGATGTTCAAAATATAAAAGTAGTTGTTTTTCAATTAGCAAATAAAGAATATGTTATTCCCGTCTCACATGTACAAGGAATTGAAAAATTTACGCATATTACGAGAGTACCAAAAACCCCTCCTTACGTAAAAGGTGTGATCAATTTAAGAGGGGTAGTTACCCCAATTATTGATCTAAAAAATAGGCTAGGACTGGGCGAAAGTGAGTTAAATGAATCCTCTCGAATTATCATTATTACATTAGAAGATATGGATGTAGGCGTCATTGTCGATTCTGCAAATGATGTATTAGACATTCCAACGGATTCGATTGAACCACAACCCGAGGTAGTTGGCGGTATGGAAGAAGATTATATAGCCGGTGTTGCCAAACTAGGCAGTCGCTTATTAATATTGCTACATATGAATCTCGTCTTAAACCCAATAAAGTCAGGTGTTTAATACATGTATGAAAAAAAGATTACGTCCATGCATTTAGATGTTTTAAAAGAAATAGGAAATATTGGTGCTGCGCATGCAGCTACCGCACTTTCGACATTATTAAATAAAAAAATCGATATGAAAGTGCCGAAAGTAGAAATGGTTTCTTTCGATGACATGATGGATTTAGCAGGAGGTCCGGAAAATGTCGTTGCTGGTATTTTCCTACGTATTGAAGGAGATGTGACAGGCAGTATGTTTTTTATACTGCCTGTTGAGCAAGCTAATCGATTTATAAAGGGGTTAGTGCAAGATAATAGTCTGGATTTCCAAACTGGCGAAGTTTCCGAACTTGGAGTATCTGCTATGCAAGAGTTAGGAAATATTCTTTCTGGGTCTTATTTATCTGCACTATCTGATTTTACGGGTCTTAAAATTTATCCTACAGTACCAGCATTAAGTGTAGATATGGTTGGAGCTATTGTTAGTTTTGGTCTAGTAGAAGTTTCTCATGTTAGTGATTATGTAATCGTTATTGATACTGCGATTACGGAGGAAAGTACCCCGGACGTGGAAAGTGTGAAAGGACATTTCTTCTTGCTACCTGATCCGGAATCATTTGATGCTATTTTTACTGCTTTAGGAGTGCTTTAGTATGCTAGGACTAGGTCAACAAGTAGTAAAGGTTGGAATAGCAGATATGAATACAGTGAAAGCTCCTGATACGATCCGTACATCAGGGCTCGGGTCATGCGTTGGCGT
Source organism: Psychrobacillus sp. 05T411 (assembly GCF_056396485.1). Classification (NCBI taxonomy): domain Bacteria; kingdom Bacillati; phylum Bacillota; class Bacilli; order Caryophanales; family Bacillaceae; genus Psychrobacillus; species Psychrobacillus sp. 05T411. The sequence continues at coordinate 129,497 of NZ_JBFTLO010000003.1, forward strand.
TGTATTATATGATGAACGATCTCAAATTGCGGGATTAGTCCATGTGATGCTACCAGATTCTAGTTTAGGAAGAACAGAAACGATTAATATCGCGAAATTCGCTGATACTGGTATACCTGCTATGATTGAACAGCTTAAATTAGAAGGAGTACAGCCTTTTAGATTACGTGCAAAAATTGCGGGGGGTGCGCAAATGTTCCAGTTTACCTCAGGCAAAGATACGATGCGAATTGGACCTAGAAACGTGGAAGCGGTGAAAGAATATTTAAAAAAATATTCGATCCCCATTGTTTCTGAAGACACAGGCGGAAGTAGCGGGAGAACAATTGAATTTAATCCATCTACAAATCTATTAAATATTCGAACGGTAAACCAAGGAGTGAAAGATATTTGATGGTCGGCACAATTCTTTCTAATTTTTGGGTAGCCCTTATTGCATTTAGTGCTTATTTTTTCTCCTCATATCCTTTTTTAAATGGAAAAAGTATATTGTGGAATGCAAGTATGCTAGCTTTGTTATTTTTTTTATTAACGTTTGTAGCTAGGGTAATTATCGCATTTGTCATGGAAAATCCGGTGAGTCAAGAAGAAGAATCCCCTTTTATTACACAGAAGGAAGTGGAAAAAGAGGAGCCTTCTTCGGATGAACTTGCGAAAATTGTCAAATCTATGTTAAATGAGTCGTAAAAGTAGGGGATGCCGATGTTTTCGGCTCCCCTTTTTGTGTAGAAATTTGATATAATATACATAATCATTAGATATATTGGAAAGGAGGGTAATAGTGGCAAAAGATAATTCGACAGAGGAACAACTCCTTTGGAAGAAATGGATAGAATGTAAAGATTCAGAGGCCGGAGATTTACTCATACGAAAGTATACGCCCCTAGTTACCTATCATGTTCAGCGTATTGGCGCAAGCATCCCTAAAAATATATCAAGAGACGAACTAAAAAGCCTAGGTATGATGGGCCTATTCGATGCGCTTAATAAATTTGATTATTCGAGAGAGTTAAAGTTTGATACGTATGCTTCTTTCCGGGTTCGCGGTGCCATTATAGACGGTTTACGAAAAGAAGATTGGCTCCCAAGATCCTCTCGTGAGAAGGCGAAAAGATTAGAGGCGAAAATTGAAGAACTTGAACAACGATTATTAAGGCATGCAACTGCAGACGAGATAGCGGATTATGTCGAAATGCCTGTAGACGATGTATATCAAACGGTTCAAGAACATTTTTTCTCAAACGTATTGTCTATTGATGAACAATTACAAGATAATGAAGAAGTAGATGCCAAGTCATTTGTCATAAGAGACGACTCCGGGAAAACACCAGAGCAGCAAATGGTAAAAGAAGAGTTACTTCGTGATCTAGCGGGACAAATTCAACAATTAAACGAAAATGAACAGTTAGTTTTAAGTTTGTTTTATACAGAGGAGCTAACATTAACTGTAATAGGCGAAATGCTTGGACTATCAACCTCTAGAATTTCACAAATCCACTCAAAAGCTTTGTTCAAACTAAGAAAGCTACTAGCTAGCGAAATGATGAATGTTTAGGAAAATGGTTCTTTGTATTATTCATTGAGTGAAAAAGATGAATGCTTACAGTTTAGGGATACTTCGACGTAAGGTATCCGCTGCGAACGCGACAATCTTGCCTTTGAACACGACAAACTAGTCGAGTAGATCCCGGCCGGGCGTGTTCGACGGGCTTTAAGGCATATAATTTCTATAATATGTCGGAATTATAGTTGTCTCACATCAAGTAAAGAGCCATTTTGAGAATTGGGTGCTTTCACGAGTAATTTGGTTGCTCTCGTGCTGATTTAGTTGCTCTCGTAGTAGAACTGGTTGCTCCCAGTGATCGGTTGGTTGCTCTAAGCCATTTATTGGATGAATCCAATGGAAAAACTGGTTGAAATTTTGTTTTTTAATGGGATGGTATTGATAATTGGGTAATTTCTTTTGATTTTCGCTACAGACGTCGACTCCTGCCGGATGAATGGGCTAATGAGCCATCGCAGGCGTACGCCTAAGAGCGGCGGGGATGGCTCATCGCTCACCCGGCGGAAAGCGTACGACTGTAGCGAAAATCACAGCGGATACTTTATCCAACGCACTACGTAGCAGTATCTCCATACGGCGCAGTATTTTGATATGTAAGTATCCAGTAAATAGCTATGAGTAAGCAACCAATTGTGATCTTACTTTGTGGAAGGGGCAAGTCGCGATGAGTTTAAAAGGTGTAGAGCTCCAAATTGCTATTCCCAAAACATTTGATGCAGGAAAAGTCGCAGAGCAATTGCAGCAACAAAGCTCGGTAAACCAAGCAAATGCACAAGCAGCATCCGAGAAACAACTAGAAAAAAATAGAGAAACAGTTTTAGAATCCAGCAAGACAACTGAAGCAGATTTAGAGAACAAAGAAAGAGAGCAAGCAGAACAAGAACAAAAAAAACGAGAAAAAAAAGAACAAGAAATGAACAAGGCCAAACATCCTTTTAAAGGGAATTTTGTGGATTTTAGTGGATAGGAGCAGGCTATGACGTCTATTATTCTAGTCATACTATTTTTACTTCAAATAATCAGTTTTTACTTGATTGCTTTACTACATGCAAAACTCGCTAAATTTAACAATATGGAAAATAAACAAGCGCAAATTTTAGCTGAAATTGAAGATTCCTTCAGTGCATATATAGCAGAAATCAAAGATGAAAATAATCGACTTTTGCAAGAGTTAAATAACACCAATCGTATGGTAGTGGCAACAACGGAGTTTGTAGAAGAAAAGAAAGAGGATAGAGAAAAAGAATTAGCACCAGTCCCTTTCGAACTTCCCAAAACATTTGTATCCAAACAACGTGTAGCCAATAGTTATAGTAAAACAGCATCGATAACAGAAAAAAAAGAACCTGTTACTATAAAGGAAAAAGTTTTTTACTATGATAACGAAGGAAAAAGTATCGAGGAAATTGCGAAAATGCTACAAATAGGTAAAACAGAAGTGGAGCTTTTTTTAAAGTTTAAACATTAAAATAGTTGAAAGTATGAAATATGTATGGTATATTACAATACGGTATGAATACACACGCAGTTCGGATGGATTTAGCAGGTGCTCTTTTTTAAAGAGTAGCTAAAGAAAAATGATGACTGCGGAAGACTAAACCAAACCAGGAGGAAATAATAATGTCAGTTATCTCAATGAAACAATTACTTGAAGCTGGTGTACATTTCGGACACCAAACTCGCCGTTGGAACCCAAAAATGAAAAAATACATTTTTGTTGAACGTAACGGTATCTACATCATCGATCTTCAAAAAACGGTGAAAAAATTAGAAGAAGCTTATGATTTCATGCGTCAAGTTGGTCAAGACGGTGGGAAAGTTCTATTCGTTGGAACGAAAAAACAAGCGCAAGAAGCTATTAAAGAAGAAGCTGAACGTTCAGGTAACTACTATATCAACCAACGTTGGTTAGGTGGTACTTTAACAAACTTCGGTACTATTCAAAAACGTGTAGCTCGTCTAAAAGCGATTGAAAAAATGGAAGAGGACGGTACATTTGATGTACTACCTAAAAAAGAAGTAGTTCAACTTAAAAAAGAACACGAACGTCTTGTGAAATTCTTAGGCGGTATCCGTGATATGAAAGCTATTCCAGATGTAATGTTCGTTGTTGACCCACGTAAAGAGCGTATCGCTGTTGCGGAAGCACGCAAATTGAACATTCCATTAGTAGGAATCGTTGATACAAACTGTGATCCAGATGAAATCGACTATGTAATTCCTGCAAATGACGACGCAATTCGTGCAGTTAAATTATTAACAGCTAAAATGGCGGATGCATTGCTTGAAGCAAGACAAGGTGAAGACGAAGAAGTAACTCCAGCTGAAGTTGCTGCTGAGTAAGACACATGTAATGAACAGGTGATAAGCGGCCAAACCACTTATCACCTTTTTTTGAGAAGATGAAATTATTCGCACTAGGAGGAATTTAAAATGGCAGTTACAGCACAAATGGTAAAAGAATTGCGTGAAAAAACTGGCGCAGGTATGATGGATTGTAAGAAAGCTTTAGTACAAACGGACGGTAATTTAGAGGCAGCAATCGACTTTTTACGTGAAAAAGGTCTTTCTTCTGCAGCTAAAAAAGCAGATCGTATCGCTGCTGAAGGTACTACTTTCATCCAAATTGAAGGAAACAAAGCTGTACTTTTAGAAATGAATGCAGAAACAGATTTCGTTGYAAAAAACGAAGCTTTCCAACAATTAGTACAACAAGTTGCTACACATTTATTAGCAACTGAACCAGCTTCAGTAGAAGAAGCTTTGGCTTCTACTTTAGAAGATGGCGTAACAGTAGAAAACGCTATTTCTAACGCAGTTGCAAAAATCGGAGAAAAAATTACACTTCGCCGTTTTGTAATAGAAACTAAAACAGATGCAGATGCATTCGGTCCTTACCTACATATGGGTGGACGCATTGGTGTTCTAACTGTTCTTGAAGGTTCAACTAACGAGCAAGCAGCTAAAGACGTTGCAATGCACGTTGCAGCACTTAACCCTGCACACATCTCTCGTGACGCAGTATCTGCTGAAGAAGTAGAGCGTGAGCGTAAAGTATTAACAGAACAAGCATTAAACGAAGGTAAACCTGAAAATATCGTTGCGAAAATGGTAGAAGGTCGCCTTGGCAAATATTTCGAAGAAGTTTGTTTATTAGACCAATCTTTCGTTAAGAACCCAGACCAAAAAGTAGGCGTATTCGTTGAGTCAACTGGTGGTAAACTAGTTTCATTCACACGCTATGCTGTTGGTGAAGGTATCGAAAAACGTGAAGATAACTTCGCAGAAGAAGTAATGAGCCAAGTAAAAGGTAACTAATTTGTAATGCGGAAAATACGACAAGTATTTTCACTAAATAGACAAAAACTCTGGGGAACACGCAATTAGTGTTCCCTATTTTTCAAGAAAAGAGATGGAGGATACCTATGAGCACACCACAATACAAAAGAATCGTTTTAAAATTAAGTGGCGAAGCATTAGCTGGAGAGCAAGGTTTCGGACTATCACCTGCTATTATCAAGTCTGTAGCGGAGCAAGTGAAAGAAGTAGTGGAGCTAGGCGTCGAAGTTGCTGTTGTAGTTGGTGGAGGCAATATTTGGCGAGGAAAAGTAGGAAGCGAAATGGGTATGGATCGTGCTACTGCAGATTATATGGGGATGCTTGCTACCGTTATGAATTCACTTGCACTACAAGATTCACTTGAAAAATGCGGGATTGAGACACGTGTTCAAACTTCCATCGAAATGCGTCAAGTAGCAGAGCCATACATACGTAGACGAGCAATTCGTCATTTAGAAAAAAAACGAGTAGTTATTTTTGCAGCGGGAACAGGGAATCCTTACTTCTCGACAGATACAACTGCCGCTTTACGTGCAGCAGAAATAGAAGCAGACGTAATATTAATGGCTAAAAATAATGTTGACGGTGTATATTCTGCAGATCCTAAGACAGATACTACAGCTATTAAATACGACGAGCTATCATTTATTGAAGTAATCCAACAAGGCTTACAAGTGATGGATTCTACGGCATCGACTTTATGTATGGACAATGATATTGCACTTATTGTATTCTCAGTTATGGAAAGTGGAAATATTAAAAAGGCTGTACTTGGGGAAACGATTGGTACAGTCGTTAGGAGGAATTCATAATGCCGAAACAAGTAATTGAGCAAACGAAAGATAAAATGGCAAAAACGATTCAAGTGTACACAAGAGAACTTGCATCGATCCGAGCTGGTCGTGCAAATGCATCTTTGCTTGACAAAATTTCGATTGATTATTATGGTGCTCCAACACCAATCAATCAAATGGCAGGTATTTCGACTCCAGAGGCCCGATTAATCACGATTCAACCTTATGACAAATCTGTCCTTGGCGAGATTGAAAAGGCAATTTTGAAATCGGATATTGGTATTACACCTACTAATGACGGATCATTAATTCGTCTAGCAGTTCCTGCACTTACAGAAGAACGTCGTAAAGAACTAGTGAAACAAGTGAAAAAAGAAGCAGAAGAAGCAAAAGTTAATATTCGTAATGTTCGCCGTGATGGAAATGATGATCTTAAAAAGCTTGAAAAAGCTGGAGATATTACAGAAGATGATTTAAGAAACTATACAGAAGAAATTCAAAAATTAACTGATGCAAATATCGAAAAGATTGAAGCTGTTACGAAAGATAAAGAAAAAGAAATTCTAGAAGTATAACCTCATTCAGTAGTGCATCCAAATTATTGTTTGAACTTTTTGTTTGCAAAAGGCGTCCTTTTAGTGGGACGCCTTTTTATATTGCGATATATTTGATATGATAGGTCATATATGTTCCTAGTTAGTAAGGTGGGGGTTTTTGTATGTTAAATAAACTTATCCGTAAAAATGAAAAATCGATAAGTATTCCTTTAGAGAAACGAAAAGAAAATGCCCAACAAGAACAATTGCCAAGCCATATAGCGATTATCATGGACGGCAACGGCAGATGGGCAAATAAGCGAGCGCTACCCCGCATAGCTGGTCATCACGAAGGCATGAAGACTGTAAAGAAAATAACTAGGTTTGCGAATGAAGTAGGGATAAAAGTGTTAACTTTATACGCATTTTCTACAGAAAATTGGAAAAGACCTAAAATGGAAGTAGAATTTTTAATGCGTTTGCCAGAGGAATTTTTAGGCACGTATTTACCTGAACTAATTGAACAAAATGTTCAAGTACAAATGATGGGAAATATTGAATTGTTGCCAGAGCATACAAAAAGGGCTGTAAAAAAAGCAATGGATCAAACTGCGATGAATGATGGGCTAATTTTAAACTTTGCCTTGAATTATGGGAGTAGAGATGAAATTGTTCAGGCAGTCAGTCAAATTGCTCGTGATGTACAAGCAGGGCATGTGGCGTTAGAAGAAATCTCAGAAGAATTATTAAGCAATCACTTAATGACAAAACATTTAAGTGACCCAGATTTACTTATTCGTACGAGCGGAGAAGTACGTTTAAGTAATTTTATGCTTTGGCAGCTTGCTTATACGGAATTCTGGTTTACAGACACTTTATGGCCTGATTTTGATGAAGCGTGTTTATTGGATGCGATTGAAAATTATCAAAAAAGAAACAGGAGATATGGTGGATTGAAGGAGGGAGAAGGGAATTGAAGGTACGTATCATTACGGCTGTTATTGCGGCAGCATTCTTTCTTCCTATTGTTTTGCTAGGTGGACCAATTTTTACTGCACTTATATATATTATGGCTGCAATTGGCGTGTATGAGTTATTCCGAATGAAAGACTTACCGATATTTTCGTTTGCAGGGGCTATATCTTTGTTCTTGTTATTTGTGCTTTTATTGCCATCATCAATTGCGGATACAGTGTTTGCTGCAACGGGGCATTCAAAAATCGAATGGGTATTTGTCGTTGTTTTTCTGCTCTTAATATATACAGTGCTCGTGAAAAATCGATTTACATTTGACGATGCAGCATTTATGTTGTTAGGCACTTTATACGTAGGAATTGGATTTCATTATTTTATCGAAACAAGAGATGCAGGGTTAACCTATTTAATCTTTGCACTTATAGTTGTTTGGGCAACAGATTCTGGTGCTTATTTTACAGGTAGAAAAATTGGAAAACGTAAATTATGGCCAGAAATTTCGCCAAATAAAACGGTAGAAGGGTTTATCGGCGGCATAATTTGGGCATTAATAGCAGCGTTTATCATACATTTTATAAGCCCGCTTACGAATTCTTACCTCATTTTAATCGGAATTACGATTGCTGCCTCCATTTTTGGACAGCTGGGTGATTTGGTAGAGTCTGCGATTAAAAGGCATTATAATGTAAAAGATTCTGGTAAAATTTTACCTGGTCATGGTGGAATATTAGATCGCTTTGACAGCCTTCTATTCGTCTTACCATTACTTCACTTTTTACATTTCATCTAAGGAGACATAATTTTATGCAGAAAAGAATAAGTTTATTAGGGGCTACTGGTTCTATCGGAATTCAAACGTTAGATATTATGAGAGAGCATCCCGAGCATTTTCAATTGGTTGCTTTTTCAGTCGGCAAAAACATAGAAGAAACAAGAAAAATATTGCAAGAATTTCCGGTTCCATTAGTTTCTGTATTATATGAAGAAGATGCGCGTCAACTACAAAACGAATTTCCGCATGTAGAATTCGTTTATGGAGACGCGGGATTAGTACAAGTTGCTGCTCATACAAATGCGGATGTTTTAGTAAATGCTGTACTTGGAAGTGTTGGCTTAAACCCGACGCTCGAGGCGATCAAAAAAGGAATTACAATCGCTATTGCCAACAAAGAAACACTTGTGACAGCGGGGCATCTTGTCATGCAAGCTGCAAAAGAATACAATGTACCGATTTTACCTGTAGATAGTGAACATTCCGCTCTTTTTCAAGCGATGAATGGGGAAAAAAGATCAGAGATTGCCAAGTTAATCATTACGGCATCTGGTGGAAGTTTCCGAGATCGTACGAGAGAAGAACTGAAAAATGTAACGGTAAAAGACGCTTTAAATCATCCGAACTGGTCTATGGGCTCTAAAATTACGATAGACTCTGCAACGATGATGAATAAAGGGCTAGAAGTAATTGAAGCACGTGTCCTATTTGATATATCATACGATGATATTGAAGTGCTGTTACATAGAGAAAGTATTATTCATTCCATGGTAGAGTTTGAAGATACGAGTGTTATTGCTCAACTAGGAACTCCAGATATGAGAGTTCCGATTCAGTATGCCTTATCTTATCCGAATAGACTTCCGCGTCCTCAAGCGAAGCGATTAAGTTTAGCGGAAATAGGAAAGTTGCATTTTGAAGAGATGGATTATAAGCGTTATTATGCGTTGAAGCTTGCCATTGATGCAGGACGAGCAGGCGGTACGATGACGACTGTATTAAATGCAGCAAATGAAGCAGCGGTGGCCCTATTTTTACAAGAGAAAATCGGCTTTTTAACAATCGATGAATTAATTGAGCGAGCGATGGATGCACATGTGAACATTTCAAGTCCAGATTTAGAAACTATCTTACATGTAGACGCCCAAACGAGAAAAAACGTACAAAACATGATAAAATAATGCAAGACAAGCTGGAACACGATAAGGGTGGGATATAATGGAGACAGCCATTGCGTTTATAATAATTTTTGGAAGTATTGTATTTTTCCATGAGCTAGGACATTTTATTTTTGCGAAAAAAGCTGGCATTATGGTCCGCGAGTTTGCGATTGGGATGGGTCCGAAAATTTTTGCGATGACAAAAGGCGAAACGCTTTATACACTTAGACTATTACCGATAGGTGGGTATGTACGAATGGCAGGGGAAGATTTGGACTCTGTCGAACTACAACCCGGGTTTAGATTAGGGATTCGAGTAAACGATGCCAATGAAATCGAACAAATCGTTCTCAATCAAAATAAACAATTTCCGGATATGCTTTTTTTAGAAGTAGAGAAATCGGATTTGATGAGGGAAATGTTCATCGAAGGCTATAACGAAGAGGATCAGTTAGTTAGATATAAAGTAGCTAGAAATGCTACGATCAACGAGAATGGCAATGTGACATTCATCGCACCATATGATCGTCAATTTGGATCCAAAACAGTTGGACAAAGATCAATGGCCATTTTTGCAGGTCCACTTTTTAACTTCATATTAGCATTTTTCATCTTTTTATTGCTAGGTTTACTGCAAGGTGTTCCAACATATGAACCTGTTATTACAACGGTAGTTGGAGATAGCCCGGCAGCACAAGGTGGGATGAAAGATGGAGATTTAGTAACGGCAATAAATGGTACTCCCATCTCCACTTGGGATGAATTTTCGGAAGAAGTAAAAGTAAGTCCAAACGAAAAAATGGAATTCACGATTGATCGAAATGGAGAAACAATGGATTTAGCCATAACGCCGAATGAGGTTGAGGTGGGTGAAGAAAAAGTAGGACAAATTGGTGTTCAATACAGTAGCCCTTTTGAAAAAAATCCATTGAAAGCTATACCATATGGTGCAGAGCAAACGTATGAAACAACGAAACGAATCTTTATTTTATTGGGCACTTTAATTTCAGGAAACTTCTCTATTGATGATTTATCGGGTCCGGTTGGAATTTATAAAGCGACAGAAGAAGTTGCGCAATACGGAGTGTTTAATTTAATGTATTGGGCAGCATTATTAAGTATAAACTTAGGAATTATGAACTTGTTGCCACTTCCTGCATTAGATGGAGGGCGATTATTATTTTTCTTATTCGAAGCAATTCGAGGAAAACCAGTAGATAAACAAAAAGAAGGAATGGTCCACTTTGTTGGAATTATGCTTCTAATGGTATTAATGGTCGTCGTCACTTGGAATGATATACAACGGTTTTTCTTCTAAGGAAAACTAGATGAAGGGAAAGTTCGCACCAATGAACTTTCCTTTCTTTTTGCAGTAAAAGGTTAAGGAGGAATCGCTATTATGCAAGATGGTAAAATGAGAATGCACTTACTGTTGCAACAACTCGAGTTAACAGAGGATTCTTTCGTCAAGTATTTTGAGCATGCATCTATTACACGATTTACCGTTCACAAAAAAATAAGACAGTGGCAATTCCAAATTCAGTTACAGGCCATTTTGCCGATAGATGTATACACTATTTTACATACCCGCTTACAAGAAAAATTCGCGGGCATCGCAAGCGTTTCATTAACGATTAAAAGTGAAGATGCGAGTGTAACCGATGAGTTAATCAAACAATATTGGACAACTGTACTAAATGAAATAAGCGATATGTCTCCACCGTTAAAAGATTGTTTGCAAAAGCAACAACCTGAGTGGAACGGACAAAAGATTCAACTTACATGTAGCAATGAGTTAGAGCTTCTCACATTTAAAAAGAAATATATCGAATTATTATCGATCGTATTTGAAAGTTTTGGTTTTCCAAAAGTAGCGATTGATTTTCGATTAGTGGAAAATACAGAAGCGATGGCAGAAGCGCAAATAGCCTTTTTAGAACAGCGAAGATTAGAAGAAGAAGCACTTGGACAAAAGGCTTTATTGGACCTACAAAACAGAGAACAAAACCGAAAAGAAACTGGGGACGATGTGGCGGATGGTCCTTTCCAACTAGGTGTACCACTGAAAAAAGAAGAACCGATTTTAGAAATTCGAACGATTCAAGACGAGGAAAGAAGAGTTACAATCGAAGGATTTGTATTTGATGTGGAAGTAAAAGAACTGCGAAGTGGACGCTCTCTCTTAACAGCAAAAGTAACCGATTATACAGATTCAATTCTTGTCAAAATGTTCTCTCGTGATAAAGAAGATGCACAAATGATGGCTCGTCTCCAAAAAGGCATGTGGATAAAAGTAAGAGGCTCCGTGCAAAACGATACATTCGTTCGAGACCTCATCATTATGGCGCAAGATATGTCCGAGATAAACCCTGTCATTCGTCTCGATACTGCGAAAGAAAAGCGAGTAGAATTACATATGCACTCGCCAATGAGCCAAATGGATGCCGTATCTTCCGTTTCTTCTATTGTATCTCAAGCTGCAAAGTGGGGACATAAAGCAATCGCAATTACCGATCATGCAAACGTACAATCGTTTCCAGAAGCATATGCAGCTGGTAAAAAGAATGGTATTAAAATTTTATATGGACTAGAAGCAAACTTAGTGCATGACGGAGTTCCGATTGCTTATGACGAACAGCATACACTACTTGAAGATGCTACCTATATTGTTTTTGACGTTGAGACGACTGGTTTATCTGCGACATACGATAAAATAATCGAACTCGCTGCAGTCAAAATGAAAAATGGAAATATTATCGATAAGTTTGAACGCTTTTCAAATCCGCATCATCCTTTATCAGCAACTACAATTGAGTTAACCGGCATTACGGATGAAATGGTTCAAAATGCACCAGAAATTGAAGATGTTATTAAAGACTTTTATGAATTCATCGGCGATGGAATCATTGTTGCCCATAATGCATCATTTGATATGGGCTTTTTATATGAAGGGTATCGTAGATGTGGCATTGACCACTTCACGCATCCTGTTATTGATACATTGGAGCTTGCTAGATTTTTACATCCGGAGCTTAAAACGCATCGACTTGGATCTTTAACAAAGAAATTTAATATTGAACTGACACAAGCTCACCGGGCAATATTTGACTGTGAAGCAACGGGTTATTTACTTCTTCATCTATTGAAAGAAGCAGAAGAAAAAAATATTGCCTACCATGATGATTTCAATAAACATATCGGCCAAGGGGATTCTTATAAACGAGCAAGACCGTCCCATTGTACGATTTTAGCGGTGAATGACGAAGGACTTAAAAACTTATTTAAATTAGTGTCTCTTTCGCATACGACGACGTTTTATCGTGTACCCCGGATTAAGCGCTCCGTATTACAAAAACATCGAGCAGGCTTAATCATTGGTTCAGCTTGTGATAAAGGGGAAGTTTTTGAAGGGCTTATGCAAAAACCACTCGAACAAGTGGAAGAAATTGCGAAGTTCTATGACTATTTAGAAATTCATCCAAAAGAAGTATATAGTCATTTACTTGAGCTTGAATTAGTGCGAGACGAATGGAATTTAGAGGATATAATCCGCAAAATGATCAAACTAGGGAAAAAGCTAAATCTCCMAGTAGTAGCAACAGGCAATGTACATTACTTGCATGAAAATGATGCGATTTTCAGAAAGATATTAGTGAATTCTCAAGGTGGGGCAAATCCGCTAAACCGTCATCAGCTACCTAAAGTGCATTTCCGTACGACAAACGAGATGCTCGATGCATTTTCATTCCTTGGAGAAGAATTGGCCAAAGAAATCGTTGTCACGAACCCGAACAAAATTGCGGATTCCATTGAAGATATCAAACCGATTAAAGACGATTTATATACACCGAAAATTGAAGGAGCAGATGAAGAAGTTAGGTCGCTTACGTATTCGAAAGCAAAAGAAATATACGGAGAAGAATTGCCTGAAATAGTAGAGGCTCGTATAGAAAAAGAGTTAACTTCGATTATCGGACATGGATTTGCAGTAATTTATTTAATTTCACATAAATTAGTGAAAAAATCGCTTGATGATGGTTATTTAGTTGGTTCTCGTGGATCGGTTGGATCTTCATTAGTTGCAACACTGACTGAAATTACGGAAGTAAATCCATTACCGCCGCACTATGTTTGTCCGAACTGTCAGCATGCGGAGTTTTTCCAAGATGGTTCTGTCGGCTCTGGGTTTGACTTGCCGAATAAGTCTTGCGTAAAATGTGACACACCTTACGTAAAAGACGGACAAGATATCCCGTTCGAAACATTCCTAGGATTTAAAGGAGATAAAGTCCCGGATATCGATTTAAACTTCAGTGGGGAGTATCAACCTGTAGCGCATAACTATACGAAAGAGCTTTTTGGAGAGGATTATGTGTTCCGGGCAGGTACGATTGGAACAGTTGCTGAAAAAACAGCTTATGGATATGTCCGTGGGTATATGAATGATAATAATTTAACGATGCGAGGCGCAGAAATTGACCGGCTAGTGCAAGGGTGTACAGGAGTTAAACGGACGACTGGTCAGCATCCTGGGGGAATAATTGTAGTTCCCGATTATATGGATATTTTTGATTTCTCGCCAATTCAATTCCCTGCAGATGCGCAAGATTCAGAATGGAAAACGACACACTTTGACTTCCATTCCATCCACGATAATCTCTTGAAACTCGATATTCTCGGACACGATGATCCAACGGTTATTCGGATGCTCCAAGATTTATCAGGAATTGATCCAAAAACAATACCGACGGATGACCCTGAGGTGATGAAAATATTTAGTGGCACCGAATCATTGGGTGTGACAGAAGAACAAATAGATTGTAAAACAGGTACACTTGGTATTCCCGAATTCGGAACTCGCTTTGTCCGTCAAATGTTAGAAGAAACGAAACCGTCGACATTTTCGGAGCTTGTGCAAATATCGGGTCTTTCCCATGGAACCGACGTATGGCTAGGCAATGCACAAGAGCTTATCCAAGATGGGACTTGTCAATTATCAGATGTAATTGGTTGTCGAGATGACATTATGGTTTATTTAATCTATCAAGGGTTAGATCCTTCCTTAGCATTTAAAATAATGGAATCAGTTCGAAAAGGGAAAGGGTTAACACCAGAGTTTGAATCGGAAATGAAAGCAAAAGGTGTAGCGAATTGGTATATTGAATCTTGTAAAAAAATCAAGTATATGTTCCCGAAAGCCCATGCCGCCGCTTACGTGTTAATGGCCGTTCGTATTGCATATTTCAAAGTGCATTTTCCAATCCTATATTATGCAGCATATTTCACGGTCCGAGCATCTGACTTTGATCTTATTTCGATGGTGAATGGATCGCAAACAATGCGGGCAAAATTAGATGAAATCAACGCAAAAGGATTAGACGCTGCTCCTAAAGAAAAAAGTTTACAAACAGTACTGGAAATAGCGCTTGAAATGTCCGAGCGCGGGATTAAAATGCAAAAAGTAGATTTGTACAAATCTAAAGCAACAGAGTTTACTATCGAAGGAAACACACTTATTCCACCTTTTAATGCGATTCCTGGTCTTGGAACAAACGTTGCCATCCAAATTACTAAAGCAAGACTAGATGGTGAGTTTTTATCGAAAGAGGATTTGCAGCAAAGAGGTCGTGTTTCGAAAACGATTATTGAATATATGGATGCAATGGGTTGTTTAGAAGGCCTACCAGAAGCCAACCAATTATCGCTGTTCTAACATGCAATTTGCATGAAGAACATAAGTATGCTAATATAAAACTACCAATGTTTCATAGTTCTGTGACGAAAGAGTGGGATTTCCCGCTCTTTTCTGTTGTTATATAGAAAATCATTGTTGTGTAGGAGGCTTTTATGAGTAATATTACAAGCGAAATTGAAAACCTTGTAACGCCTATTTTACAAGAGTTGAACTTAGAGCTTATTGACATTGAATATTTAAAAGAAGGGCGCGATTGGTTTTTACGTATCTATATAGATACACCGACTGGTGGTATAGATATTGAACAATGTGCTCAAGTTAGTGAAAAACTAAGTGAAAAGTTAGACGTTACGGACCCGATTAAAGAAAACTATTTTTTAGAAGTTTCTTCACCAGGAGCAGAGCGACCGCTTAAAAAAGATGCGGATTTCATTGCGGCTATTGGAAAATATGTTTTCATTAAAACGTATGAACCGATTAATGGCGCTAAAGAATTTGAAGGGACATTACTTTCCTTTTCAGTTGAAGAAGGCGCTTTAATAGAAGTTCGTGTGAAAACAAGAAGAGTTAAAATTCAAATTGATAAAGAGAAAATTGCGCTTGCTCGTTTAGCAATTGATTTCTCTGCATAATGTATATTGAGGAGTGATGGCTATGAGTAGTGATTTATTAGATGCGCTAACTGCGCTCGAAAAACAAAAAGGAATTTCAAGAGATATATTAATCGAAGCAATTGAAGCAGCATTAGTAACTGCTTATAAACGAAATTTTAACCAAGCGCAAAATGTGCGAGTGGATATTAATCTGGCAGTTGGAACTATGCTTGTTTATTCTCGAAAAGATGTAGTGGAAGAAGTAACAGATGACCGTTTACAAATTTCGTTAGAAGATGCACAAGCGATCAATCCACATTATGTGGTAGGGGATATCGTGGAGGAAGAAGTAACACCACGTAATTTCGGTCGTATTGCCGCTCAAACTGCCAAACAAGTTGTAACACAACGCGTACGTGAAGCAGAGCGTGGGCTTATATACGAAGAGTACGTAGATCGTGAAGACGATATTGTCAATGGAATCGTCGAGCGTTTGGATGCACGTAATATTTACGTAGGCTTAGGGAAGGTAGAAGCTGTACTTCCTGCAAATGAACAAATCCAAACAGAAACATATCGTCCACATGACCGTATTAAAGTGTATATTACGAAAGTGGAACGCACATCTAGAGGACCACAAGTATTCGTTTCAAGAACACATCCAGGCTTTCTTCGCCGATTATTTGAAATGGAAGTTCCAGAAATTTTTGAAGGAATCGTCGAGATTAAATCGATTGCTCGTGAAGCAGGAGACCGCTCGAAAATATCCGTTTTTGCGCATAACGAAGAAATCGATCCAGTCGGTTCTTGTGTTGGAGCAAAAGGAGCTCGCGTACAAACAATTGTAAACGAGTTAAGCGGAGAGAAAATCGATATTGTTGAATGGTCTGAAGATCCTGTTGTTTTCGTTGCAAATGCACTTAGTCCTTCCAAAGTATTGGATGTACAAGTAAATGAAGAAGAGAAATCTACTACCGTAGTAGTTCCAGATTACCAACTTTCACTTGCTATTGGTAAAAGAGGCCAAAATGCTAGACTTGCGGCTAAATTAACTGGCTGGAAAATTGATATTAAAAGCGAAACAGATGCAAGAGAATTAGGGATTTATCCGAATGAAAACTCTCCTAAAGTCATTTTAGAAAGCCTTGATGATGAGATGAATGATTTCGATTTTTATAAAGACGAAGAGTAAGAATAAGCAAGGATGGTGAGCTTGTATGGCAATTCAAAAGAAAATTCCATTACGTAAATGTGTTGCTACCGGTGAAATGTTCCCGAAAAAGGAAATGATTCGCATCGTTCGTTCAAAAGAAGGCGAAGTTACGGTCGATTTGACTGGAAAAAAATCAGGTCGTGGCGCATACGTATCTAAGACGATCGAAGCGGTAAACCAAGCGAAAAAGAAAAATTCGCTAGCCAATCATTTAGAAGCTTCAATTCCAAATGAAATATATGATGAATTGATCGTTATCATCGAAAGAGAAAAACTAAAATGACGATTGAACAGCAAATTACCCAACTACTTGGACTGGCAACGCGTGCAAGAAAAACGATTTCTGGCGAAGAGTTAGTCGTGAAAGAAATAAGAAGCAAAAAAGCAAAACTTGTTATTTTAGCATCAGATGCTTCTGACAATACTGCAAAAAAACTGAATGATAAATGTGCATCTTTTAACGTTGAGCTGCATGTCTTTGGAGACCGGCACGATCTCGGACATGCGACGGGAAAAGAGGCCAGGGTGGCAATAGCCATTATGGATGACGGTTTCGCTAAAAAACTGTCCGGCCTTCTCAACGAATATAACCGGGGGTGAGCTAATGACTAAAATCAGAGTTCATGAATACGCGAAACAAATAGATAAATCGAGTAAAGAAGTTATTGAGCAACTAGGAAAGCTTAATATTCAAGTGACGAATCATATGGCGATGCTTGAAGGAGATGCAGTCCAAAAACTAGATAGTGTTTATAAAAAATCTTCTGCTAAACCAGCTCAAAATCAATCACAATCAAAACCAGCAAGCCAAAACCAATCAAAACCRGCAAGCCAAAACCAATCAAGACCGGCAAGCCAAAACCAATCAAGACCGGCAAGCCAAAACCAATCAAGACCAACAAGCCAAAACCAATCAAGACCAGCAAACCAAAACCAATCAAGACCGACAAACCAAGGAGCAGCAAAACCGGCTCAAGGTAATGTCAGTCAAGGTTCAAACAATCAATCAAAAGATAAAAAGCCTTTTACTAACAATAATCGCCCAGGCGGAAATAACCGACCAGGCGGCCAAAATAGACCGGGTGGACAAAACAGACCAGGACAAAAATTCCAAAAAAGAAGAAAAGGTCCTACAACTCCTGTTCAACCGCCAGTACCGAGAAAAGAAAGAGAACTTCCTGAAAAAATTACATTTACTGAGTCATTAACAGTAATGGAGTTAGGGAAAAAACTAGGTCGTGAACCAGCAGAAATTATTAAAAAATTGTTTTTACTTGGTGTAATGGCAACGATTAACCAAGAACTGGATAAGGATGCAATTGAGTTAATTTGTGCAGACTACGGAGTAGAAGTAGAAGAAGAAATTAAAATCGATATTACCGATTTAGAAGTACATTTCGAATCTTCTGAGGAAGACACAGCTAATTTAACAGAACGTCCACCAGTTGTTACCATTATGGGACATGTTGACCACGGGAAAACAACGTTACTAGACTCGATTCGTAATACAAAAGTTACGGCTGGAGAAGCTGGTGGTATTACACAACATATTGGTGCTTACCAAGTAGTGGATAACGGTAAAAAGATTACATTCCTAGATACACCTGGACATGCTGCCTTTACAACAATGCGTGCACGTGGAGCGAAAATAACGGATATTACTATTCTTGTGGTTGCTGCCGATGACGGTGTTATGCCACAAACAGTTGAAGCAATTAACCACGCGAAAGCTGCGGAAGTACCAATCATTGTTGCAGTCAACAAAATGGATAAACCAGCAGCAAACCCAGACCGTGTAATGCAAGAACTAACAGAACATGGTTTAGTTCCGGAAGCATGGGGCGGAGAAACAATTTTCGTGCCAATTTCAGCGCTAAAAGGTGAAGGAATCGATAGTCTTTTGGAAATGGTATTGTTAGTATCAGAAGTTGGAGAACTAACTGCTAATCCAAAACGTCTTGCAAGAGGTTCTGTTATTGAGGCTCAACTGGATAAAGGTAGAGGGTCAGTTGCAACTCTATTAGTACAAGATGGAACACTTAAAGTTGGAGATCCAATCGTAGTAGGTCACGCATTCGGGCGTGTTCGTGCAATGGTGAATGATCTTGGTCGTCGAGTAAAAGAAGCAGGCCCATCTACACCAGTAGAAATTACTGGATTAAATGAAGTACCACAAGCAGGGGATCGCTTCGTTGTATTTGAAGATGAAAAAACAGCTCGTCAAGTTGGGGAAACTCGTGCTTCTCATGCACAAGTAAACCAACGATCTGAAAAAACTCGTGTGACTTTAGACAATTTATTTGATCAAATGTCACAAGGGGAAATGAAAGAGCTAAACTTAATCGTTAAAGCAGACGTTCAGGGTACTGTAGAGGCAATGGCGGCTTCATTGATGAAAATTGAAGTAGAAGGTGTAAATGTACGAATCATTCACACTGGTGCTGGTGCAATTACAGAGTCGGATATTAGCTTAGCAGCAGCTTCTAACGCTATTGTAATCGGATTTAATGTTCGTCCAGATACGAATGCTAAACGTGCAGCGGACGAAGAAGGCGTAGATATCCGCTTACACCGAGTAATTTATAAAGTAATCGAAGAGATTGAATTCGCGATGAAAGGATTGCTAGATCCTGAATTCCAAGAGAAGATTATTGGGCAAGCAGAAGTTCGTGAAACATTTAAAGTATCTAAAGTTGGAACAATTGCTGGTTCATACGTAACGGAAGGTAAAATTACAAGAGACAGTGGTGTTCGTATTATCCGTGATTCCATCGTTATTTTCGAAGGCGAATTAGATACATTAAAACGTTTCAAAGATGATGCAAAAGAAGTAGCAAAAGGATATGAATGTGGTGTTACGATTAAAAACTTCAATGATATTAAAGAAGGCGACATTATCGAAGCATTCATCATGGAAGAGATTAAACGAAAATGATCGTATATGCAGAGTGTGATTTCCTCATTCCTACTGCACATTCACTTAAAGAAAAACGAGCAGTGCTTCAACGAATGCTCACTCGCACGAAACAAAAATTCAATGTTTCTATTTCGGAACTAGCTCACCAAGATGTGTGGCAGCGGACAACGATCGGAATCGTTTCCGTTGCTTCTGGGAAGGATGCAGCAGAACGTGAGCTTACGCATGCTATTCGTTATTTAGAATCGTATCCGGAATGGGAATGTATCGAAATTAGAAAAGAACATTTATGATAGAAAATGAGGTGTAGCCATCATGTCGATGCGCGCTAACCGAGTTGCAGAACAAATGAAAAAAGAGCTAGGCGAAATTATTGGCCGAAAGTTAAAAGATCCTCGTATCGGGTTTGTTACGGTAACGGATGTTGCGGTAACTGGCGATTTACAACAAGCGACAATTTATATAACTGTCCTTGATGGAAAAAAAGAAGATACGTTAAAAGCTTTAGAAAAAGCAAAAGGATTTATCCGTTCGGAAATCGGACAACGTATTAGATTACGCATTACGCCTGAACTGTTATTTCAATTTGATGAATCTGCAGCTTACGGAAATCGAATAGATGATTTACTAAGACAGATTAACAAATCATCTGAAGAGTAAAAACAAACAAAGAAGTCTGCTGAACGATACAAGCAGACTTCTTTGTTGTATCTTATGAAATTAGAGGTGAACTACATGTACGAAGGTATACTTCCACTATGGAAAGAAAAAGGAATGACTTCCCACGACTGCGTATTTAAACTACGCAAAATATTAAAAATGAAACGAATCGGCCATACAGGCACATTAGATCCAAGTGTTGAAGGTGTTCTGCCTATTTGTTTAGGGCAGGCAACAAAAGTATCCGAATATATTATGAACGAAGGCAAGACATATATTGCAACTGTATCGATAGGTTCATCTACTACAACCGAAGATGCGGACGGCGAAGTGATCAAACAAGACATCACTGCAAAAAACTTTTCACGGGCCCAAATTTTAGAAGTACTGAAACAATTAACTGGTGAAATAACGCAAACTCCACCTATGTTTTCTGCTGTAAAAGTAAATGGGAAAAAACTATATGAATACGCTAGAGAAGGAAAAGAAGTAGAACGTCCAAGCCGTCAAGTAAAGATTTATAAACTGAGCCTACTTGATGAACTGGGAGATTTTTCTGGTGAAAATGTACAATTTACGATTGAAATAGGTTGTAGTAAAGGGACATATATTCGAACACTTGCTGTCCAAATCGGAGAATTACTTGGATACCCTGCCCATATGTCTTCATTAGTACGAACAACTTCAGGAAACTTTACAAAAGCACAATGTTTAACCCTTCATGAAGTACAAGAAGCGGTTGAAAATATGCAGTTAAATAACGCCATTTTACCATTAAAAGAGGCGCTCGGGCATTGGCCGTCCATCGAGATAACAGAAGAAACTAAAAAGAGTATTACAAACGGTCAAGTAGTAGAATCCCATCCATTATTAGAAATGAATGATAAAATTATATACACATTAGATTCTAATCCGATTGCTATTTATATTAAACATCCAACAAAAGATGGTATGATGAAACCAGAGAAAATGTTTTCAGCTTAAAAAAGGAGATTAATATGGAAGTATATCACGTATCTTACCCCAACC
This sequence comes from Psychrobacillus sp. 05T411, assembly GCF_056396485.1. Taxonomy (NCBI): domain Bacteria; kingdom Bacillati; phylum Bacillota; class Bacilli; order Caryophanales; family Bacillaceae; genus Psychrobacillus; species Psychrobacillus sp. 05T411. Next base: position 150,744 of record NZ_JBFTLO010000003.1, read on the forward strand.
ACTTATATACAAACGAAACTAGTGAATCCTATGCTTTAGCTATTGGCTTCTTTGATGGAGTACATGCTGGTCATCAAGCGGTTATCCAAGAAGCTTTAAATAAAGGAAAAGAGCTAAATATTAAAACGGCTGTCATGACCTTCGATCCTCATCCATCATTGGTGCTTGGTGGCAGGAAAGAACAAATTTTTTATATAACACCTCTTGAACAAAAAATAGAAATATTGAAAGAACTGCAAGTAGATGCTGTTTTTGTTGTGCGGTTTACATCTGACTTTGCTAAATTGACTCCTGTCGAGTTTATCGAATCGTTTATCAAACAAGCAAATGTGAAGCATGTTACTGCAGGTTTTGATTTTACATTTGGAGCATTTGGGAAAGGAACGATGGAAGACATGGAACAGCTTTCAGAAGGCAAATATACCGTTTCTGTAGTCGGGAAGCAAGAACTATCCGGAGAGAAAATTAGCTCTACTAGAATAAGAGAAGAGCTAAAATCTGGGAATATGGAAAAAGTAAAAGAATTATTAGGAAGACCATTCATGTTGTCGGGAGTCGTTGTTCATGGAGATAAACGAGGAAGAACAATTGACTTCCCAACTGCCAATATTCAACCTACTGAAGGTCAATTCACTCCTGCAACCGGAGTGTATGCGGTGAAAATTCGCGTGCAAGAGAAGTGGTATGATGGAGTTTGTAATGTAGGTTTTAAGCCGACTTTTAATAATCCGGATGAAAAAAAACTATCGATTGAAGTACATATTATTGATTTTGATCAATCTATTTACGGTGAAGAAGTGATTGTACATTGGTATATGCGAATCAGGTCCGAGCAAAAATTTAATGGAATAGATGCATTAAAAGCACAAATAACAAAAGATAAATTAGTAGCAATCGATTATTTCAAGCAGGCATAATTGGTTGCTTCGTATAAAGTAATATGTTATTCTGTAAAAGTACAAAATTGTACTTAACCTTTCCTTGGCTTTTTCGATTCTCCAACGATTGCTCAGGAACAGGGGATACTATGAATTTTAGGAGGAAACAAACATGGCAATTACAAAAGAACGTAAAAATGAATTAATCGCTGAGTTCAGAACTCACGAAAGCGATACTGGATCTGCAGATATTCAAATCGCAGTTCTTACAGAAGAAATTAATTCTTTAAACGAACATTTACGTACACACAAGAAAGATCATCACTCACGTCGTGGTCTATTCAAAATGGTTGGACGTCGCCGTAACTTGTTAAAATACTTACGTGAAAACGAAGTACAACGTTACCGTGAGCTAATCGCTAAACTTGGTTTACGTCGATAAGATACCATCTAAGAAAGCGGGATTTATCCCGCTTTTTCTTTTGCGTAAAATACTTCGCATAGTTTTGGTTTTTTTGATACACTACTTATGATACATATAACTTTTATATACATTTATTATGAAGTTTTTGAAGTCGAGAGGAGTTTTGATTAAATGAGTGAAAAGAAAGTATTTACGTACGAATGGGCAGGTCGCCCCTTACAAGTAGAAATTGGACAACTAGCAAAGCAAGCAAATGGAGCAGTATTAGTTAGATACGGTGATACAAGCGTACTGTCTGTTGCAACTGCTTCTAAACAACCGAAAAACTTAGATTTCTTCCCACTGACAGTGAACTATGAAGAAAAGCTATATGCGGTTGGTAAAATTCCTGGTGGATTTATTAAAAGAGAAGGACGCCCTTCTGAAAGAGCGATTTTAACAAGTCGTTTAATCGACCGTCCGATTCGTCCATTATTTCCAGACGGATTTCGTAATGAAGTGCAAGTAATCTCTATCGTTATGTCTGTTGATCAAAATTGTTCATCAGAGATGGCAGCGATGCTAGGTTCTTCTTTAGCGCTTAGCGTGTCAGACATTCCGTTTGACGGGCCGATTGCAGGAGTGCAAGTTGGTTTAATAGGAGACGAATTCATTATTAACCCGACTGTAGAACAAATGGAAAAGAGTACACTTGATTTAACAGTTGCTGGAACAAAAGATGCGATTAATATGGTAGAAGCTGGAGCGAAAGAAGTTTCAGAAGAAATCGTATTAGAAGCAATAATGTTCGGTCATAACGAAATCATTAAACTAATCGAATTCCAAGAACAAGTCGTAGCTGAAATTGGAAAAGAGAAAAAAGAAATCCCTTTATTCGAATTAGACAAAGAACTTTTTGAAGAAGTAAAAGGCATTTGCGAAACAAAACTTGTACAAGCTATTCAAGTACAAGAAAAACATGCACGCGAAGATGCAATTACAGAAGTCAAAAACGAAGTATTAGAACAATTTACAGAAAAAGAAGCGGACGATGTAACATTAAAACAAGTTCGTGAAATTTTAGATGCAATGGTGAAAGAAGAAGTCCGCCGTTTAATCACGGAAGAGAAAGTACGTCCAGATGGTCGTGGTGTAGCAGAGATTCGCCCACTTTCTTCAGAAGTTGGCATTTTACCAAGAACACATGGTTCTGGATTATTCACGCGTGGACAAACACAAGCATTAAGTATTTGTACTTTAGGGCCACTTGGCGATGTGCAAATTATTGATGGTCTAGGATTAGAAGAAACAAAACGTTTCATGCATCATTATAATTTCCCACAATTTAGTGTTGGGGAAACAGGTCCAATCCGAGCTCCAGGTCGTCGTGAAATTGGACATGGTGCCTTAGGTGAGCGTGCATTGGAAGCAGTTATTCCAGATGAAACTGATTTTCCATACACACTTCGCCTAGTAGCTGAAGTTTTAGAGTCGAATGGTTCTACTTCTCAAGCAAGTATTTGTGCGTCTACACTTGCGATGATGGATGCTGGTGTTCCACTAAAAGCTCCAGTAGCAGGTATTGCGATGGGATTAGTTAAAAAAGGCGAACATTACACGATCTTAACGGACATTCAAGGGATGGAAGATCATCTTGGAGATATGGACTTTAAAGTGGCTGGTACTTCTAAAGGGATTACAGCACTACAAATGGACATTAAAATCGATGGCCTATCTAAAACAATTTTAGAAGAAGCATTAGAACAAGCGAAAATTGGTCGTATGCAAATTTTAGAAAGTATGCTTGCAACGATTAACCAACCACGTGAAAAATTATCTCAATACGCACCGAAGATTACAATGATTAAAATTAATCCAGACAAAATCCGCGATGTAATTGGACCAGGTGGTAAACAGATCAATAAAATTATTGATGAAACTGGTGTAAAAATTGATACAGAGCAAGATGGCACAATTTATATTGCATCACCAGATGAAGAAATGATTGCACGTGCGAAACAAATTATTGAAGACATCGTTCGAGTAGCTCAAGTCGGCGAATATTATTTAGGAAAAGTAAAACGAATTGAAAAATTCGGTGCTTTCGTCGAAATATTCAACGGTAAAGATGGTCTCCTACACATTTCAGAAATTCAAGAAGAACGTACGAAAAATGTAGAAGATGTACTTAAACTTGGAGATGAACTTCTAGTAAAAGTAATCGAAATCGACAATCAAGGTCGCGTAAACTTATCTCGCAAAGTTGTATTAAAAGAGGAAAAAGAACGCGAAGAGCAAAAAGAACAACAATAAAAAATAGTTCATTGTTGCAAATTAGGTTGACCGTAGGCATATAATAACTACGGCAACTTTTTTTAATACCCATTAATATCTTACATAAAGTGAAACTTCAATCAGTGGGAGTTTCTTCATCCCCACTGATTGTTAGTTGAGACCCACACGATGTGGGTTACGCAGACGTTGCAAACGCTCTTTTATTTTGCGACGAGCTTTGCGCAGGAGCAACACGATGTTGCGTACTTAGTCTGCGATCATTCAATGGCTTTTACGGGCAGTTGATCTCCCACTTATCTTTTTCGCTTTTCTTAAATCTTGGAGTGGAAATCTTGACTTGCCGTTAATGCGGGATAAATAACTTAGACAGAGGTGCAATATTGATAAAGACAATTACTTGTAATAACGGGCTTCGAATCGTTTCAGAACATATTCCACACGTACGTTCCGTAGCGGTTGGAATTTGGGTGCAGGCTGGTTCAAGATACGAACTTCCAGAAGAGAATGGATTGACCCATTTTATCGAGCATATGTTGTTTAAAGGAACGACAAAAAGAACGGCTAAACAAATAGCGGAGGAATTCGACCGCATTGGCGGTAATATTAATGCATTTACTTCGAAAGAAAATACTTGTTATTATGCAAAAGTATTGGATCATCATGCAACCCACGCCGTAGAAATACTCGCAGACATGTTCTTCCATTCCGTATTTGATCCAATCGAAATTGAAAAAGAACGCCAAGTCGTGTTAGAAGAAATAAATATGGTAGAAGACACGCCGGATGATATAGTTCATGAATATTTATGGAAAGAAATGTACGGAGATCATCCACTAGGAGCACCGATTTTAGGAACAGAGGAAACGCTAAATACCTTTACAAAAGAAATGATTTTATCGTATATGGAAAAGCATTACACTCCAGAAAACATCGTTATTTCCGTAGCAGGTAATATTCCAGAAGGTCTTACCGATTATATTGAATCGTTATTTGGACAGTTGGCTAATAAGAATCCACAGGAGATCCCTACATTTGCGACACCAGTAATTAGTCCGATTTACACGCAAAATAGCAGAGAAACAGAACAAGCGCATATTTGTTTAGCCTATCCGGGATTAGCAGTAAAAGCGGATAATATTTATAGCTTAGTCATTTTAAATAATATTTTAGGTGGAAGTATGTCATCCAGATTATTCCAAGAAATTCGAGAAGATAAAGGGTTAGCCTACTCCATTTATTCTTATCATTCTTCTTATGAAGATAGTGGGATACTTGCAATTTATGGTGGTACATCTAGTAAACAATTGAACGAATTAAAGTCTTCTATTTCGGATACAATTCAAACAGTTGTCCAAAACGGATTTACAGAAACCGAAGTTGCCAGTGCAAAAGAGCAGCTAAAAGGGAATTTGTTACTTGGCTTGGAAAGTACCAATGCGCGGATGAGCCGCAATGGTAAAAATGAATTATTATATGGAAAACATCGTTCACTTGATGAAGTGAGTGAAACAATAGATGAAGTAACGCTAGCTTCTGTAATGGATTTAGCAAAAGAAATTTTTTCGCACAAGCCTGCCATATCGATTATTATGCCAAAAAACGCCGATCAATGATGATTGGCGTTTTTTTATTAGAGAATAGACAATGGTTTGTATTTATAAGTTACAGGTCACATTGTAGGGATACTGCGACGTAGTGAGTTGAATGAGGTATCCGCTGTGATTTTCGCTGCAGGGCGTACGCTTTCCGTGGGGTGAGTGATGAGCCTTCACCGCCGCTTGCGCGTACGTTGTGAAGACTCATCTGCCCACAGAGGAACAAAGGCTAAGTACGCCACATCGTGTGGCAACGCCTTCGTGACCAACATCGTGTTGGCCTCCACTGGAGTCGACGCCTGCAGCGAAAATCAATGGAAATTGCTAAATTATTGAGATCCCATATTAACAATAAATGGTTGAACGAGACAATAACCTAGCTGAATACGACAAACTAGTCGAGTAGATGCCAGCTAGGCGTGTTTGACGGGCTTTAAGACATATAATTCCTATAATAGGTCGGAATTATTGTTGTCTCACATCAAGTAAAGAGCCATTTTGAGAATTGGTTGCTTTCACGAGTAATTTGGTTGCTCTCGTGTTGATTTAGTTGCTTTCGTAGTAGAACTGGTTGCTCCCAGTGATCGGTTGGTTGCCCTTAACCATTTATTGGATGAATGCAATGGAAAAACTGGTTGAAATTTTGTTTTTTAACGGGATGGTATGGATAAATGGGCAATTTCTTTTGATTTTCGCTACAGACGTCGACTCCTGCCGGATGGCTCATCGCTCACCCGGCGGAAAGCGTACGGCTGTAGCGAAAATCACATCGGACACTTTATCCAACTCACTACGTCGCAGTTTCCCTATTTAGCGCATTATCCAATAAGCAGCCGAATCTTCACAGGCTGTGTGTCATTCATGAAGTTGCACTTAAAGCGTGATTGCTTTATTTTTTAATTCACTTTGCTTCATAAAATGGCATATACATAAATAGAAAGAAATAAGGAGGGAAATGATTGTTACTTTCGGAACTGGCAGAAAAAGAATTAATACAAGTGAAAGACGGTGCAAGATACGGTAAGCTAGCGGACACAGAACTATTTTTCAATCCAAAAACAGGTAAAATAGAAGGATTTGAAGTGTTTCAAAAGGCAGCATCTTTTTTCCAAGCAAACAAAGCAAATAAGAAAAAAGAATTTATCGCATGGGAAGAAATCATCCTTATTGGAAAAGATCGTATTTTGTTCAATGAAACTGATTCTACCGGCGATGCAAGTGAATACTCATGAAGAAGAAATGTGTCATTATCGGCACGGACCTACGTTTATCGTATTTTCACACAGCTATTAGTAGTGATCTAGAAACGAAATTAATTGCGACAATGACGTGGGATGACGAATTAAAAGAAGCAATCAATCAATTTGAACCACAGGTCATCTTTTTGCCAATTCAACCGCTTCAAATGGAATGTCCATTTATTCTACCGGAATCATGTAAAGTCCTTTTTGTTGGTAAACAAAACGAAGAGATCAAGCAAGAAATAGAACGTAGAAACATGCACGTTTTTGCCTATTTGGAAGATGAGCAATACATTTGGGATAATGCCAATCTGACAGCAGAAGGTTTTATTAATTACTTTTATACAGAAGAAAAACAAGCGATCTATAATAAACAATTTATCATTACAGGTTATGGGAGAGTAGGGAAGCGACTTGCACATGCTTTGCATCATTTAGGTGCTAAAGTAGTCATTTCTGTAAGATCGGAACATCAATTATTTGAAGCAAAAAGCTATGGCTATGACATAGAAACATTAGAAAATATATTGGATAAACAAAAAGAAAAGGCAGCCTATTTGATCAACACCATACCATCTAAATGGTTAGAAAATTCGCAGGTGGCATTGTTTAAACAAGTTTTCGACCTTGCTTCCAATCCAGGATGTTTACTGGATACGAAGGAGAATATTCCGTCCAATTATGCGCTTGCGACTAGTTTACCTGGTATGTATTTTCCGCAAGATGCTGGTTTGCTTATCGCCCAAGCGGTTCAAAAATATTTGTCTTTTTTAGAGGAGGAAAAAAACAGTGTTGAAAGATCTTAGAATAGGTCTTGGCATTACGGCATCTCATTGTACGTATGAGGAAGTAATTCCGATGATAAAACAATTTACAGATTTAGGCGCGGTCGTAGTGCCTATTATTACGTATTCCGTGTTAACGGCAGCTACCCGTTTTGGAACGGGAGAAGAATGGATTGAAAAAATTGAAGGGGCAAGTGGTAGCAAAGTCATTTCTAAAATTGTAGAGGCAGAGCCTTTTGGACCGACAAATCCACTTGACTGTATGGTCATTGCGCCGATGACTGGAAATTCGATTAGTAAGCTTGCGAATGCGCAAACAGATTCTCCTGTTTTAATGGCGGCAAAAGCGACATTACGAAATGGTAAACCAGTAGTCCTAGGAATATCGACAAACGATGCATTAGGATTGAATGGGATGAATATCATGAAACTTTTATCGACAAAAAATATTTATTTTATTCCTTTTGGTCAAGACAGTCCTCACTCCAAACCAAACTCGCTAATCGCTGATTTCACAAGGATTGTACCTACTGTGGAGCACGCTATTTTGAAAAAGCAATTACAACCTCTACTCATTACACATTCATCATAAATATAAATGGTGATGTATTTTCATGTATAATATGATACAATATCGCCAATATGTTTTGATTTTAGGAGGAGAGCTTTTATGTCACAGGGTTATACAATAGCAGTAGTAGGAGCGACAGGTGCTGTCGGTCAAAAAATTATCGAAAAGTTAGTAGAAAGAAGCTTTCCATATACTAAGTTAAAGCTTTTAGCTTCCAAACGATCTGCAGGTAAAGAAGTGGAAGTTAATGGCTTAACATATACGCTAGAGGAAGCAACACCAGAATCATTCGAAGGAGTAGATGTTGCATTTTTCTCCGCAGGTGGCTCTATCTCAAAATTACTGGCAAAAGAGGCAGTAAGTCGCGGTGCCATCGTCGTTGACAATACAAGTGCTTTTAGAATGGATAAAGACACACCACTTGTTGTGCCTGAAGTAAATAAACAAGCCTTACATGCGCATCAAGGGATTATTGCTAATCCGAATTGTTCCACTATTCAGATGGTTTGTGCACTTGAGCCAATTCGTAATGCTTATGGTTTAAAGAAAGTCATTGTTTCCACTTACCAAGCGGTTTCAGGTGCTGGAGCAGCGGCAATCGATGAGTTAACAACACAAAGTGAAAAGATTAATGAAAAAAATCCGAATCCAACCATTTTACCGGTTAAAAGTGCTGAAAAGCATTATCCAATCGCTGGTAATGTAATTCCACAAATTGATGTGTTTGAAGAAGATGGATTTACATTTGAAGAGCATAAAATGATGAATGAAACGAAAAAAATTATGACACTACCGCAGCTATCAATCGCAGCCACTTGTGTCCGTGTACCAGTTGTAACAGGTCACTCAGAATCTGTTTATGTCGAAGTAGATAAAGAGAATGTAACGGTAGAAGAGTTGAGACAACTACTTTTGAATACAAAAGGGATCACTTTACAAGATGCACCGGAGCAACAACTTTATCCAATGCCTTATTATGCAACAGATCAAGATGATGTTTTCGTTGGTCGTATTAGAAAGGACCCATCCAATAATTACGGCTTCCATATGTGGATTGTATCTGATAATCTATTAAAAGGTGCAGCACTTAACTCCATTCAAATAGCGGAAGCATTAATAGAGGAACGCATTTTAACTTCATTCAGCTGACCTTTTTAATTTTATAAGTAGTAAGATGAATGCAAAGTAAGTAGACAATTTAGTGAAGGTTCTAACCAAGCTGAATAAAGTTAAAGCCTCCGGCGGATGTCACAGATTTTTTAGAGGAATTTATCGAGCAGGCTCGATAAAAATCTGGACACAAATACGCCAGGGCGAATTTGATAAGAGGTGTAATCAAATGAATATCGGACATATTTCAACAGCGATGGTTACTCCGTTTTCAGAAGACGGTTCCATTGATTTTATTGCAACAGAAAAGTTAATCGAACATTTACTAGCTAATGGAACGGAATCACTTGTAGTTTGCGGCACAACCGGTGAATCCCCAACATTATCAACGGACGAGAAGTTGGAACTGCTGCGTTTTGCAGTAGAAAAGGTGAACAAGAGAGTTCCGGTCATAGCAGGTACGGGAAGTAATAATACAGCGGCATCAATCGATTTATCACAAAAAGCAGAAGCGCTCGGCGTAGATGCACTGATGCTTGTTGTACCTTATTACAATAAACCAAATCAGCGTGGAATGATTGCGCATTTTGAAGCAATTGCAAATGCGACAACATTACCGATTGTCGTCTATAATATTCCAGGACGTTCAGTCGTCAATTTAGAAGCAGAGACGATGATCGCTTTAAGTAAAATTCCATCCGTTCAAATCGCAAAAGAAGCGAGTGGGAATTTGGATCAAATGACGAAAATTTTAGCTGGTACAGATGACGATTTCCGAGTATATAGTGGAGATGATGCATTAACTTTACCGCTACTTGCACTTGGGGGTTCTGGGGTTATTTCTGTTGCTTCGCATGTTATCGGGAGCGATATGCAAGAAATGATACAAGCATTTCATGCAGGAGACCACCAAACGTGCGCTAAAATCCATCAAACGATTTTACCGGTTATACATGGTTTGTTCGCACATCCTAATCCAGTAGTCGTGAAATATGCACTTTCTAAAGTCGGAGTAGAAGTAGGCTCGCTCCGCTTACCACTAGTCGAAATGACAGGCGATGAGAAAAAAGCATTCGACAACATCTGGGAAGCATACTTGAAAAATAAATAAATTTTACCAAAAAGACTGAGGAAAGTTAAAGTGTACCTTATGTTCGGGGCATTTTATTTTTCTTTTAAGTCTTTTTTTTATTTGTGTGAATCGTTGCCGTCCGATATAATAAAATCTAGCGGATATTATTGGTCGGGTTAATAATAGGAGGAAAAGATTTGGTAAAAGTAAAAAATGAACTTATTCGTATTATCCCACTCGGTGGAGTAGGGGAAGTCGGAAAAGCAATGTATGTAGTAGAAATAGATGAAGAAATATTTGTTGTAGACAGTGGACTTATGTTCCCTGAAAATGAAATGCTTGGAATTGATATCGTCATTCCGGATATTACTTATTTAGAAGAAAACAAGGACCGAGTAAAAGGGATCTTTTTAACGCACGGACATGAAGATGCAATTGGTTCTATTTCGTATTTATTGCAAAAAGTACAAGCACCAGTCTATGGTTCTAAATTGACAATTGCTTTAGCGAAAACGCATATAAAAGCATTGCCTACGAAACAAGCGGTCAAATATTTTGAAGTAACAAATAAAAGTCGGATGAATTTCCAAAGTACGCATGTAACATTCTTCCACACAACACATAGTATTCCAGATTCACTTGGAATTGTTTTTCATACGTCGGAAGGTGCCATTGTACACACTGGTGAATTTAAATTTGATCAATCAGCAAAAGGAAAGTATCGTCCAGATATCGCTAAAATCGCTGGTCTAGGAGAAGAAGGAGTATTCATTCTTTTATCCGACTCAACAGAAGCAGAAAGACCGGGCTATACAACTTCGGAAGCTGTCATTGAAAATCAATTATCCGAAACATTCCATGCTGCACGTGGTCGTATTTTAGTAGCTTTATATGCATCTAATTTCATCCGTATTCAGCAAGTGCTGGATAAAGCGGCGGAAACAGGCAAAAAAGTAGCAATCGCTGGTAAAACATTAGAAAACACCTTCCAAATCGGATTGGATCTTGGCTATTTCACCGTCCAAGAAGACACGCTTATTCCGATAAAAGAAATTGCTAAACACGAAGATGAAAATGTTGTTGTCATTGTTTCGGGTAATCAAGGAGAACCGTTAGAAGCACTGGAAAAAATGATTCGCAAACATCACAAAGATATTAAAATTAAAGATACAGACACTGTGCTCATCACGTTCACTCCTTCACCAGGGATGGAAGTTGGTATGTACCAAACGATGAACCAAATCGCAAAAGTTGGTGCCAAAGTGTTGACAGCTAGCAAAAATGTCCATGTATCTGGACATGGTAGCCAAGAAGATCTAAAAATGATGCTCAACTTAACAAAACCAAAATATTTTATCCCGATTCAAGGGGAGTATCGTATGTTAATGGCTCACTCGAAAGTAGCACAAGATGTCGGTATGACAAAATCAGAAATATTTATCGCGGATAAAGGCGATATTGTCGAATACAAAAATGGTAAAATGCGCATGAGCGGCAGAGTACAAGCTGGTAACGTTCTGATCGATGGAATTGGTGTAGGAGATGTCGGGAATATCGTTCTTCGAGATCGTAAACTTCTTTCCCAAGATGGTATTTTTATCGTTGTAGTTACATTGAACCGCGCGCAAAAGAAAATAGCGTCTGGCCCAGAAATTCTTTCGAGAGGTTTCGTCTATGTTCGAGAATCAGAGGAACTAATGGAGGAGTCAGCACAACTAGTTCGAACAATTGTGGAGAAATATGTGAATAAAGAAACGTTTGAATGGACAAACATAAAACAAGAAATCCGTGATACGCTAAATTCATATTTATTCCAACAAACTAAACGCCGTCCAATGATCATCCCGATTATTATGGAATATTAATATGAATAATAAAGGGATTTCCTTTCCGAACACGGAGGGAAATCCCTTTTTATAACGAAAGCAGGTGATATTGTTGGCACAAACTAAAAGAAAACCAGTTAAAAAAGCAGCACCGAAAAAAAAGACCATGCATCCACTAATGTTTGAAATCATTGGACTACTCATAATAGGTCTGGCAATCATTTCCTTTTTTGAATACGGCTTAGTCGGTCGGGGACTCGCTTATCTCGGTTATTTCCTATTTGGGAACTGGCATATCGCCATCCCATTTATGTTTATCGTCTATGCACTTATTATTATGATGAAGCAAACTTTTCCGGCATGGAATCACCGACTCTTATTAGGATGTGGCTTTGTTTTAAGTAGTTTATTGCTTTTTAGTCATTTAGCTCTTTTTCAGCAGTTATTTGAAGGAAAAGGATTAATGACCAATTCAGTATTAAGGGAAAGTTATCGAGTATTAGTAGAAAGTGGAGGTATTACCAACCAAACGAGTTCGCTCGGTGGAGGTATTCTAGGCGCTATTTTATTTGCTTCGTTTCACGTTTTGTTTGATTCTGCTGGAGCGAAGATTGCGGGATGGCTTTTATTATTAATCGGAATTGTTTTATTGACTGGGAAAGCACTAGTACCGCTAATGGTTGAAGTAGCACCAAAATTACGAGATAAAATAGTTAAGATCAAGAAAAAGAAAAAACCAGCACCAACTAAAAAGACAACAAGACGATCGAAGAAAGAAACGCTGCAAGAAGAAGCAGTGACTGTCCACGATGAAGTATTAACGATAAAAGAGCAAGAGGTGGAGCAAGTTTCGGCACCAATTATTTCTGCCTTTACGGAAAGAATCGTGAGAAAAGAAGAGAAGGTACAAGCAGAACCGGAAGAATTAGCCGAACCAATCGAACTCCATATGGAAGCAGAAGAAGTAGAAAATGAAGATTATCAACTTCCTCCGATCACATTATTAGATGCACCAGAACATAGTGATCAAAGTGGAGAGTTAAATGCGCTCCAAGCAAATGCACAAAAATTAGAGAAAACGTTTTTAAGTTTTGGTGTGAAAGCAAAAGTAACGCAAGTACATTTAGGCCCAGCAGTGACAAAATACGAAGTACTTCCAGACGTTGGAGTGAAAGTAAGCCGTATTGTCAGTTTGCATGATGATTTGGCGCTGGCACTTGCAGCAAGAGATATTCGTATCGAAGCACCGATTCCAGGTAAATCTGCAATTGGGATAGAAGTTCCCAACACCGAAGTGGCCATCGTTAGCTTACGAGAAGTATTAGAGTCGGAAGAAAATAATAAGCCTAATTTGAAACTACTCATAGGATTTGGACGAGATGTAACCGGACAAGCTGTGCTCGCGCAATTAAACAAAATGCCGCATTTACTAGTAGCAGGTTCTACTGGTAGTGGGAAGAGTGTTTGTATAAACGGAATTATAACGAGTATTATGATGCGAGCAAAACCGCATGAAGTAAAAATGATGATGATTGACCCAAAAATGGTGGAGCTAAATGTATATAATGGCATCCCGCATTTACTCGCTCCGGTTGTAACTGATCCAAGAAAAGCATCCCAAGCATTGAAAAAAATTGTCTCGGAAATGGAACGACGATATGATTTGTTCTCCCATACAGGTACACGAAATATGGAAGGGTACAATGAGTATATCGACAAATGGAACGAGGAAAATGATGAAAAACATCCCAAGCTTCCATATATAGTCGTTATTGTGGACGAGTTAGCAGATTTAATGATGGTTGCATCCAGTGATGTAGAAGATTCCATCACTCGTTTAGCCCAAATGGCACGTGCTGCTGGAATTCATTTAATTATTGCGACGCAAAGACCGAGTGTGGACGTTATTACCGGAATTATAAAAGCAAACATTCCTTCTCGAATTGCATTTGCTGTATCTTCTGCAATTGATTCACGTACCATACTCGATATGGGGGGAGCAGAAAAACTGTTAGGTCGAGGAGACATGTTATTCTTACCAGCAGGAAGCTCAAAACCGGTTCGTGTGCAAGGTGCCTTTTTGTCAGACGCAGAAGTAGAGCGTATGGTAGACTTTGTCATCGAACAGCAAAAAGCAAATTATCAGGAAGAAATGATTCCAGATGAAGTGGAAGAAACGCAAGAACAGGTTGATCGGGATGAGCTTTATGAGGAGGCTGCACAATTAGTCACAGATATGCAAACTGCATCGGTTTCACTTATCCAAAGACGGTTTAGAGTAGGTTATTCTCGAGCGGCAAGAATCATCGATCAACTTGAATTGGGTGGCATAGTAGGGCCTTATGAAGGAAGTAAACCACGTCAAGTACTAGTTTCAAAAAATGCGTCAGACTCTGATTCTTTATGACAAAATGATTACAAGTTGATGAAGTTTGTGTAAAGTCAATAGTTAATAAAAAAATAAAAGTATTTATTTCGAACATTTAAAGTGTTATAGTATGACTGATTAGTAGGAATGTTTTACATTGGAGGTCTGATCTCTAAAAAGGGTGGTGTTTTTATATGACAATAAAAGTAGATCATCGTCCTTTATATCTTCAAGTGATTGATCGTATCAAAGAGGATATTGAAACTGGTATATTCAAAGAAAAGGAAAAACTACCTTCTGAATTTGAATTAGCAAAATCACTCGGTGTCAGTCGTGCAACTTTAAGAGAAGCATTACGTCTTTTGGAAGAAGAAAATGTGATTGTCAGACGTCATGGAGTCGGGACTTTTGTTAATTCAAAACCCGTCTTCACGTCGGGCATTGAACAGCTTACAAGTGTGTCTTCCATGATTAGAAGCGTGGGTATGGAACCAGGTACTATTTATTTGAGTTCTATGCAATCGCTTTCAACTGAAGAAGATATTAAGCGCTTCCAATGTAAAGAAGAGCAATCGATTATTTCAATGGAACGAGTCCGCACTGCAAATGGAGAACCAGTTGTGTATTGTGTCGATAGAGTTCCAAAGAATTACTTGCCTAATGATTTTCTCATTAGAGAAGAAGGCTCTATCTTTACAGCATTGGAGGAATCTGGGGAAATTCGTGTTTCCCATGCGGTTGCATACATCGATCCTGTTGGATACCATGAAGTTGCTTCTCCTACATTGAATTGTGCGCCGGAGACGTCTTTGCTTGTGTTAAAACAACTGCATTATGACGAAAACGATCGTGTGGTTTTGTATTCGAAAAATTATTTTCGAGCCGATAAATTTAGCTTTCATGTTGTTCGGAAAAGGGTGTAAAATGTTTCAATTCCTGCTAATAAGAAAATTAACGGAGGTTTTCATTTTGACAAAACGTAAATTTGGTTTAGGTCTATCACTTGTATTAGTTGCCGGTACTATCCTTGGGGCTTGTGGTACACAAGAAGAAGGAACAAAAACTTCAACAGGTTCAGAAGGCACAGATACTGGAACTACTGAAACAACAGAAACAAAAGATTTCTCTATCGCTATGGTAACGGACGTCGGTGGAGTAGATGATAAATCTTTCAACCAATTAGCATGGGAAGGAATGGAAGATTGGGGTAAAGAAAATGGCCTTGAAAAAGGTGACGGTGGCTATGATTACCTTCAATCAAAAGGCGATGCTGATTATATGACAAACTTAAACAGCTTAGTACGTCGTAATTTCGATGTAGTTTATGGAATCGGTTTCTTAATGGAAGAACCAATTGGTACTATTGCAGACCAACAACCAGAAGCACAACTAGCTATCATCGACGGTATTGTTGATAAACCAAATGTTGCTTCTGTCATGTTTAAAGAGCAAGAAGGTTCTTTCTTAGCGGGTGTTGCAGCTGCATTAATGTCTGAATCAAAACAAATTGGTTTCGTTGGTGGAATGGAAATTCCAGTTATCGAACGTTTCCATGCAGGTTTCGTTGAAGGTGTAAAAGCTGTCGATCCTAGCATCAAGGTAGATGTTCAATATACAGGTAAATTTGATGATGCAGCCCTTGGTAAAACAACTGCTAACCGTATGTATTCTTCAGGCATTGATGTTATTTTCCACGCAGCTGGTGGTACTGGTAACGGTGTATTCGCGGAAGCTAAAGAACGTAAAACAAAAGATCCTAATGCAAAGGTATGGGTAATCGGAGTTGACTCTGACCAATACGAAGAAGGTGCTGTTGGTGATACTAACATTACACTTACTTCCATGCAAAAACGTGTAGACGTTGCAGTACAAACAATTGCAGAAGAAGCAATGGCTGGAAACTTCCCTGGTGGGAAAACAGTAACTTATGGTTTAGCAGAAAAAGGGGTACAGCTTGCTGACTCTCGCGGAGCTATCCCACAAGATATTCTAGATCAAATCGAAGAATACTCTAAAAAAATCATTGATGGCGAAATCACTGTACCTGAAACAGTCGAATAATTGGTTTTTCTTACATCATAAAGGCCGATGCTTATCGGTCTTTATGATATTTTAATTAATAGAAGAAAGATTTTAAAAGTTCAACCTTAACTTACAAGATTTAAGGTCTTTCCTGTATTAATTTTGTACTAGTAAAAGACAACAAAAGGATCCAAGTGGGTTGCTGGAATTATTGATCAACTTTGAATTGGGTGAAATAGTAGGACCTAATGAAGGAAATAAGCCACGTCAAGTACTCGTTTCAAAAAATGCTGTAGATACTGATTCTATATGACGAAACGATTACAATTAGATTAAGTTACTGTAAAGTAAATAGTTAAAAAATTTATAAAAGTATTTATTTCACGAATTAAAAGTGGTATAGTATGACTGATTAGTAGGAAGGTTTTACATCAGAGGTCTGATCTCTAAAAAATGGTGGTGTTTTTATATGACAATAAAAGTTGATCATCGTCATTTATATCTTCAAGTGATTGATCGTATAAAAGAAGACATAGAAAATGGTATATTCAAGGAAAAGGAAAAGCTTCCTTCCGAATTTGAATTAGCAAAATCACTCGGTATCAGTCGTGCAACCTTAAGAGAAGCTTTACGTCTTTTGGAAGAAGAAAATGTAATTGTCAGACGACATGGAGTAGGGACCTTTGTTAATTCAAAGCCCGTCTTCACCTCAGGTATTGAACAACTTTCGAGTGTTTCGTCTATGATTCGAAGTGCGGGTATGGAACCAGGGACGATTTATTTAAGTTCGATGCAATCGCTTCCAACCGAAGAAGACATGAATCGCTTTCAATGTAAGGACGAGCAATCGATTATTTCGATGGAGCGCGTCCGCACTGCAAATGGTGAGCCGGTCGTATATTGTGTGGATAAAGTTCCAAAGAATTACTTGCCGGGGGACTTTCTCATTAGAGAAGAAGGTTCTATCTTTACAGCATTGGAGGAATCTGGGGAAATTCGTGTTTCCCATGCGGTTGCATACATCGATCCTGTTGGATACCATGAAGTTGCTTCACCTACATTGAATTGTGCGCCGGAGACGTCTTTGCTTGTTTTAAAACAACTGCATTATGACGAAAATGATCGTGTGGTATTGTATTCGAAAAATTATTTTCGAGCGGATAAATTTAGCTTTCATGTTGTTCGGAAAAGGGTGTAAAATGTTTTAAATTCCTGCTAATAAGAAAATAAATGGAGGTTTTCATTTTGACAAAACGTAAATTTGGTTTAGGTCTTTCACTTGTACTAGCTGCTGGTACTATTCTTGGCGCTTGTGGTACAAAAGACGATGAAAAAGCATCAACTGGTTCAGAAAATACAGACAAAGGTACTACAGAATCAACAGATTTCTCTATTGCAATGATCACTGACGTTGGTGGAGTAGACGACAAATCTTTCAACCAATCAGCTTGGGAAGGTTTTAAAGCTTGGGGCGCGGAACAAGGTCTTGAAAAAGGCGATGGTGGATATGATTATCTTCAATCTGCGGGAGACGCTGATTATGTAACAAACTTAAATAACTTAGTACGTCGTGATTTCGACATCGTTTATGGAATTGGTTTCTTATTAGAAGAGCCGATTGGAACAATTGCGGACCAAAAACCGGATAATAAATTTGTTATTCTTGATGGAGTTGCAGAAAAACCAAATGTAGTTTCTGTATTATTTAAAGAACAAGAGGTAGCATACCTTGCTGGTGTTGCAGCTGCACTTATGTCAGAAACTAAACAAGTTGGTTTCGTTGGAGGAATGGAAATTCCAGTTATCGAACGTTTCGAAGCGGGATTCGTTGAAGGTGTTAAAGCAGTAGATCCAAGTATTAAAGTAGATGTACAATACACTGGTAAATTTGATGATGCTGCACTTGGTAAAACAACTGCTAACCGTATGTATTCTTCAGGTGTAGATATTATTGCACACGCTGCTGGTGGTACTGGTAATGGTGTATTTGCAGAAGCAAAAGAACGTAAAACAAAAGATCCGAATGCAAATGTATGGGTAATCGGAGTTGACTCTGACCAATACGAAGAAGGTGCTGTTGGCGATACGAACGTAACACTTACTTCTATGTTGAAAAAAGTAGGAGTTGCAGTACAAGACGTTGCTAATGATGCAATGGCTGGAAACTTCCCGGGTGGTACTACATTAACTTATGGTTTAGCTGAAGAAGGCGTTGAACTTGCTGATTCTCGCGGAGCAATTCCACAAGATGTTTTAGACCAAATCCAAGAGTATGCAGATAAAGTTGCTGCTGGTGAAATTACTGTTCCTGAAACATTGGAATAATTGGTTAAACTAAAATCATAAAGACCGATCTATTTCGGTCTTTATGATATTTTAATTAATAGAAGAAAGATTTTAAAAATTTAAAGTCTTTCCTGTATTAATTTTGTACTAGTATAGTAGGGAGTGAATTCATTGGATTATGTAATAGAGATGCTAGGCATTCGAAAAGAGTTTGGATCATTTGTTGCGAATGATAATATTACTCTCCAATTAAAAAAGGGAGAGATTCATGCTCTTTTAGGAGAAAATGGAGCTGGAAAGTCCACTCTCATGAATGTTCTATTTGGCCTATATCAACCGGAAGCCGGAGAGATAAAAGTAAATGGGAAGACTGTAAAGATAACAGATCCGAACGTGGCAAATGACCTTGGTATTGGGATGGTTCATCAGCATTTTATGCTTGTGGAAAATTTCACAGTAACAGAAAACATTATTTTAGGGAATGAATTAACAAAGGGCGGCGTTATTGACATTAAAGATGCTGCAAAAAAAATCCATTCTTTATCAGAAATGTACGGTTTGGCAGTAGATCCATACGCTAAAATTGAAGATATATCTGTTGGTATGCAACAACGTGTAGAAATTTTAAAGACTTTATACCGAGGAGCAGAAATATTAATATTCGACGAACCGACCGCATCTCTTACTCCTCAAGAAATAGTGGAGCTCATTCAAATTATGAAGCGGCTCATTCAAGAAGGAAAGTCTATCATTTTAATCACACATAAATTAAAAGAAATTATGGACGTTTCAGACAGAGTGACCGTTATCCGAAAAGGAGAAGGAATTGGTACAGTTATCACTTCTGAAACAAATCCCAATGAACTTGCTTCTTTAATGGTTGGTAGACAAGTTGATTTTACAACGGTGAAAGACGAAGCAAATCCTACTGATGATGCTTTAGTTGTTAAAAATCTAGTTGTTACAGATTATCGTGGCGTTGAAAAAGTAAAAAATTTGAATTTAACAGTACGTAAAGGTGAGATCTTAGGAATTGCAGGAATTGATGGAAATGGTCAATCGGAGTTAATCGAAGCTATTACTGGACTCAGAAAAACAAAAAGTGGTTCTATTTCGATCAATGGACAAGATATTACGAACAAAAAGCCTCGTAAAGTTACAGAAACAGGAGTTGGACATATTCCACAAGACCGTCATAAGCACGGCTTAGTACTGGATTTCCCAATCGGGCATAACATTGCATTACAAACCTACTATGTAGACCCGATCTCCAAAAATGGTATTATGAACTATGGAAAAGTGTCGGACCTAGCTCAGAAAATAATTCGAGAATATGATGTTCGAACACAAGGAGAACATACTCCAGCACGTGCTTTATCTGGTGGTAACCAGCAAAAAGCGATTATCGGGCGAGAAATCGAACGTAATCCAGAATTATTAATCGCTGCACTTCCAACTAGGGGATTAGATGTAGGTGCAATTGAATTTATTCACCAACGTTTAATCGAACAACGCGATAAAGGAAAAGCAGTGCTTTTACTATCCTTTGAACTAGATGAAGTAATGAATGTTTCGGACCGTATCGCGGTTATTTATGATGGACAAATCGTGGACACATTATTGCCAAAAGAAACAACCGAGCAAGAACTTGGATTGTTAATGGCAGGTCAAAGTACAAAAGAAAATGTTGTAAAACAGGGGGATAAAGAGCATGCCGAATAGAGTAGTTAATATACTTGTCCCTGTTATTTCTGTTATTTTAGGTCTACTTGTAGGAGCAGTCGTAATGCTAGCAAGTGGATACGATCCAGTAGCAGGTTATACCGCATTATGGAACGGTATTTTTGGAGATTCCTATACAATAGGAGAAACCATCCGTACGATAACCCCGTACTTGTTATCCGGTTTAGCAGTAGCGTTCGCTTTCCGTACAGGGTTATTTAATATCGGTGTAGAAGGACAATTACTAGTCGGTTGGTTCGCAGCTGCGTATGTCGGAATTGCGTTCGATCTACCAATGTACATCCATTTACCACTTGCCATTATCGCAGCTGCTGTAGCTGGAGGTTTGTGGGCATTTATACCTGGTCTGTTGAAAGCCAAATTACAAGTACATGAAGTTATTGTAACGATAATGATGAACTATATTGCGCTTCATACGACCAATGTACTTATACGAATGGTTGCAAATGGGAAAGAAACAACGGAACCTATTAAAGAAACGGCTTCATTAAAGTCTGCTTTTTTTGAAAGTATGACAGACTTTTCTAGATTACATTACGGTATTTTTATAGCGCTAGCTATGGTGTTGGTAATGTGGTTTATTCTAGAAAAAACGACGACTGGTTTTGAGTTAAAGGCAGTTGGGTTTAATAAGCATGCATCAGCGTATGCTGGTATGAATGTAAACAAAAATATTATTCTTTCTATGGTTATTTCGGGAGCATTTGCCGGTCTTGCAGGTGCGATGGAAGCGCTTGGTACATTCCAATATGCAAGTGTAAAAGGTGGTTTTACAGGAATCGGATTTGACGGGATAGCAGTAGCGCTTTTAGGAGCGAATACTCCGTTAGGGGTTGTTTTCGGTGCGACATTATTCGGTGCCTTGAAATTTGGTTCATTAAATATGCCAAATGCGGCCGGTATACCGGTTGAAATCGTTTCGATTGTCATAGCACTTATTATTTTCTTTGTAGCATGTGGTTACATTATTCGCTATTTCCTTGTAAAGATGAACAAGAAAAAGGAGGCGAAATAAGATGAGCTTTTTAGAGGTTCTATATTTCATTATTCCGTCGGCCATATTTTATGCCGCTCCGTTAGTCTTTACTGCAATCGGTGGGGTTTTCTCTGAACGTTCTGGTGTTGTTAATATTGGACTAGAAGGTTTAATGGTAATGGGAGCATTTATCGGAATTATTTTCAACTTGACCTTTGTCGGTACTTTTGGTGCCATGACTCCTTGGGTTTCCATAATTGCGGCAATGATCGTCTCTGGTATTTTTGCGATTATGCATGCTGTAGCAACGATTTCATTCCGTGCGGATCAAACGATTTCTGGGGTAGCAATTAATATGCTAGGTGTCGCGATTGCATTGTTCTCCGTTAAATTGATTTATGGAAAAGGACAAACAGATTATATTCAAGAACGATTTATCCGTTTTGATATTCCATTTTTAAGTGATATTCCGGTTCTAGGACCTATGTTTTTTAAAGATGTTTATTCGACATCGATTTTAGCTTTTATCGTAGCAATCGGTGCGTGGTTTGTTATTTATAAAACACCATTCGGCTTACGTCTTCGTGCAGTAGGGGAACACCCGATGGCAGCAGATACGATGGGTGTTAATGTAACGAAAATGCGTTATATTGCCGTTATTTTATCTGGAATGTTGGCTGGTGTTGGTGGAGCAGTTTATGCACAATCTATTTCAGCAGAATTTAGCCATTCGACGATTAATGGACAAGGGTTTATGGCGCTTGCTGCGATGATTTTCGGTAAATGGCATCCTCTCGGAGCGCTTGGTGCTGCCTTATTCTTTGGTTTTGCACAGGCACTAAGTATTGTCGGCGGGCAAATTCCGATTATCAATCAAGTACCAAGTTATTACTTGCATATTTTACCGTATGTATTGACGATTTTAGCGGTAGCTGGATTTATCGGAAAAGCTCATGCACCAAAAGCTAGTGGTATACCATATATAAAAGGAAAACGATAAAACGGAAGGGACCAATTAAATTTGGTCCCTTTTTGTTGCGTGGGAACTATGAAACATTAGACATGTGTTTAACCTTTCTTTTGTAACAGAAAGTGTGGCATTTTTTATATTGTAGATGTTATAGAGATAGCTCGTTGTAGAGAGTGGAATGAAGTGTCCGCTGTGATTTTCGCTGCAGTCGGACGCTTTCCGCCGCCTGTAGCGAAAATCAACAGGAATTACTTGCTGATTTGGTGTCTGCAGTTATCAGAAATTTCAATTGATCATGTTCACTTGGCAATTGTTGGCCTTATTCCATCATTTATTAGAATTTCGCCGTATATTCATCGTCATCTCACTATGAGTATACTTGCTATATTGAGAATTGGTTGCCTTCATCCGCCATTTAGTTGCTCTCGTGCTGATTTGGTTGCTTTCCTAATAGAATTGATTGCTCCCCACTTAGTACTGGTTGCCTTCCATCATCAATTGATTGTCCTTAGCCATTTACTGGATGATATTACTTGATCGTGTATTTACTAAAAAATTATTTTCCACTACATTTCTGCTAGCCATTTTAAAGAAATCCTAGCGGTAACTTTATTGAATGTCTACAACGCATTATCCCTAATATGTACTTCATTCCATTCTTAGATCTCATTTGATATAGTTGGTTGAATATATACAATGAATACATGTATAGTAAAATGGTATAAGAGATACACTAGAAAGAAAAAAGGGGGATTACAACATGTTTCAACAATTCGAACTTGCACGTGGCGTAAAGCTTTATGTAAGACCGACAGAACAATTTAAAACGATTAATATATCGTTTAAATGGAAACAACAGTTAACGGAGGAGCAAGCAGCAATTCGTGCTGTTTTAGCAAATGTATTGCAATATAGTAATGCAGAATATCCATCGAACGCGGAATTCCGAAAGCGTTTAGATGAATTATATGGTGCTGTTTTATATTTTGATACGGGGAAAAAAGGGAATCATCATATCTTTTCGTTAAATGCGGAAACTGTCAACGATGCTTATTTATCCAATGAAAAAGTAGTGGATGAAGTATTCAACTTATTACATACCGTTCTTTTTAAACCAAACTTGGTAGATGGAAAATTTGTAGATTCAATTGTAAATAGAGAAAAAGAACAAGTCATTGAGCGTATACAATCGATGTACGACGATAAAACAAGATATGCCCAACAACGTTTACTTGAGAATATTCGCCCTAATCATGCCGCATCTATTTCCGCAAACGGAACAGTTGCAGCTGTAAAAGCGGTAACAAATGAACAACTAGTAGCCATGCACCAAACAATCCTCGCAGAAGACAATTTGTCTATTTATATTGTCGGGGATATCAATGCACAAGAAATAAAAGAAAAAATTGCTAGCCATTTTCCATTTGCAAATAGAACTTCTGAACTAGTGCACGACGTGGAGGATGCAAAAGCCCCTACAGAAAATGGATTTTTACATGAAATACAAGACATGAAACAAGGGAAGTTGCATATCGCTTACCGGACACCTGTCACTTTCTTCTCCGAGGAATTCCCGATAATGCAGATAACAAATGGTATATTAGGCGGCTTTTCACATTCCAAAATATTTATGAATGTGCGTGAAAAAGAAAGTATGGCTTACTATGCATCGAGTAGTTATGCATCTTTATATGGGTTAATATTCGTCTTAGCAGGAATTGATGCTAATTTGCAGGAAAAAGCTGTGAAGTTAATTGATGAACAGTTAAAAGCGATGCAACAAGGAGATATAACTGATTTAGAAATCAATCAAACAAAATCGATGCTAACGAATCAATTAAAAGAAGCATTGGATTCTGCTCGCGCACAAATTGAAATTTATGATCAATATAAAGAAATAAACGAATCATTTACAGTGGAAAACTGGGTTGCTAAATGGTCCAATGTAACCAAGGATCAAATTCAAGAAATGGCTCAGAAAATAGAGAAGGAATTCGTCTATTTCCTATCTGGTAAGGAAGGTGCAGGCAATGAATGAAACATATTTTAAACAATTAGAAGAAACGTTATACCATGAGCAATTGCCCAATGGTTTAGATGTGTATATTTTACCGAAAAAGGGATTTTCCAAAACATTTGTCACCTTTTCTACGAAGTACGGATCGATTGACCGAGAATTTATTCCACTTGGGAAAAAGGATCCTGTAATCGTTCCAGACGGGATTGCTCATTTTTTAGAGCATAAAATGTTCGAGAAAGAACAAGGAGATGTTTTTCAACAGTTTAGCGAAAAAGGTGCCTCTGCCAATGCGTTCACCTCGTTTACGAAAACGACCTACTTATTTTCGTCTACTAATCATGTATTAGAAAATACGAAGACATTACTTGATTTTGTACAAGAGCCTTATTTTACTGAGGAAACTGTGGAAAAAGAAAAGGGTATCATTGCCCAGGAAATAACAATGTATGACGATCAACCCGATTGGCGTTTATACTTTGGTGCAATCGAAAATATGTATAAAGAACATCCGGTGAAAATTGATATTGCGGGAACCGTAGAATCCATTGATAAAATTACGGCAGATCATTTATATGAGTGTTACCACACATTTTATCATCCATCCAACATGACTGTATTTGTGGTTGGTGCAGTGAATCCACAGGAAATGATGGACTTTATCAAACAAGATCAAGCGGCGAAAACTTTCGAAGCTCCACAAGAAATAAAGCGATTTTTCCCGACTGAACAACCAAATGTTGCTTTTCAAAAGCGTAGTCTACAAATGGATGTTCAAAAACCAAAAATTATTTATGGTATTAAGTCAACGAATACCGATATTTCAGGGAAAGAAATGCTCAATTATGAGCTATCAATGCAAGTAGCAATCGAACTATTATTTGGAAGAACATCTGCATTTTATCAAGACGTTTATGAAAAAGGATTAATCGATGAATCGTATTCAGCAGACTTTTCAATGGAAAAAGGGTATGGGTTCACGATGATTGGTTCCGATACGTTAAATGCGGAAGAACTTTCGGAGAAGATTAAACAATCAATCCAACAGCATGCAAAACAGGGGCAGTTTACGGAAGAGGATTTAAAGCGAGTGACACGTAAAAAAATCGGATTTTTCTTACGTGCTTTGAATTCAATCGAATATATTGCCAACCAATTTACAAGATACTCATTTAATGACATGAATTTATTTGATGTTGTCCCCGCACTTGAAAATTTAACGCTGGAACAAGTAGTAGAAGCTCTGGAATCTTTAAAGGATGAACAGACGCATACTGTATTTAAGGTCGTTCCATTCGATAAAAAAAGCAATGAGTAAAAAGTTTGCATTAGTGTTAGGGGCTTCCGGAGAAATAGGTAATACCATTTGTCGAAATTTAGCGGAAGCTGGTTGGTCTCTATACCTACACTATTCAAGTAATAAAGCACGTGTAAGCGAGTTGATGGATGAATTGGAACAATTATACCCTACCCAAGAATTTATGCTTATACAGGCTGATATGCGAGAAATAGGCTCCATCGAAAAATTAGTGAATTCAATTTTTTCCCTTCATGCAATCATTTTTGCTCACGGGCATAGCTTGTATAAAGGGTTAGAAGATACAACAGCGGAAGAAATACGCCACTTATTTCAAGTGCATGTGGAACATCCGATGTTCCTTTTAAGTAAAGTGACTTCAAAGCTTCGAAAGCATTTGCATAGTTCCATTATTTTCGTCGGTTCTATATGGGGGGAAACGGGGGCTTCTTATGAAGCTGCCTACTCTGCAGCTAAAGGAGCACAGCATGCATTTGTGAAAGCTTATGCAAAAGAAGTTGCGCACTCGAAGATTACGGTAAATGCAGTAGCTCCAGGATTTATCGATACGAAAATGAATATCCATGTGGAAAACGAAGCACGCTCGCTTATTTTAGAAGAAATACCAGCTGGTGTTTTCGGTACGACACAAGACGTTGCGGACGCGGTCGTCTTTTTGGCCAGTGAAAAAGCACATTATATAACGGGTCAAATTATTCGCGTAAATGGTGGATGGTATATTTAAGAAGGAATAAGAGAAAAGAGAGAGATCGTGCTCTTTTCTTTTTTTCTTTTATTCAACTAAGAATTCATATATGATAGAACTTATAATGGGTAAATAACGTCATCTAACGAGAGAGGACAGATACGTATGACAAGTGAGTGGTTTTTTGAATACGAAATTCAAATAAATCGTCCCGGACTTTTAGGAGATATTTCTTCTTTACTTGGTATGCTTCGTGTAAATATTGTTACGATTAATGGCGTAGATGAAGGTCGTCGTGGTATGCTTATAAAAGCAGAAAAAAAGGAAAATATCGAACGCTTTGAACATATCGCTTCGACAATGGAAACGATTCAACTTACGAAATTTAGAGAACCGAAGCTGAGGGATCGTTTAGCAGTGCGCCATGGTCGTTATATTCAGCGAGATGCTGATGACAAAAAGACATTCCGATTTGTACGCGGAGATCTAGGTATTCTCGTCGATTTTATGGCAGAAATCTTTAAACAGGAAGGTCATAAGCTTATTGGCATAAGAGGAATGCCCCGAGTCGGTAAAACAGAATCGGTCGTTGCAGCAAGTGTTTGTGCGAATAAAAAATGGATTTTCCTTTCTTCCACAATGATCAAGCAAACTATTCGAAGCCAACTGATTGGAGACGAGTTTAGCGATCGCAATATTTTCATCTTGGATGGGATTGTGACAAGAAATTCAAATGATGAAAAACATCAAATGTTGGTAAGAGAAATGATGCGTTTACCTACGATTAAAGTAGTAGAGCATCCGGATATGTTCATTCAACACACCGAGTATTCCATTGATGATTTTGATTATATTATTGAGCTTCGTCATAATCCAGATGAGGAAATTTCGTATGAAATGATGGAGAAAAACCACACCATGTCGGATAAAGGAATGAGTGGTTTCGGTGGATTTGGTGGATTTAATTTTTAACGGGCAGGTGTTTTAGTTGACTGAACTTGGCGCTCGCTTAAAAGAAGCGAGATTAGCAAAAGGCTATAGTATTGATGATTTACAAGAAATAACGAAGATTCAAAAAAGGTATTTGGCAAGTATTGAAGAAGGAAATTATGCCACCATGCCAGGCGCATTTTATGTGCGTGCATTTATTAAGCAATATGCAGAGGCTGTCGATTTAAATGCAGACGAACTGTTGGAGACATATAAAACGGATATCCCTTCACCATCCAATGATGAAGTGTCTAAAAGTATTCCGACGACGCCTTCAAGACGGACTTTAGGGGGACGCCCTTCCAACAAGCTTATGGAAGTTTTCCCGATGATCGTCGTTGCGCTATTTATCATCGCAATTATTGTCATTGTGTGGACTTTATATCAACAAAGACTGGGAGATCCCTCAGATTTAGAGGAACCAAAAGAAGAAGTGGTTATTGAACAACAGCCGCAATCAGAGCAAAACACAACAGATCCGGTTGAGGAAGAACAAGAAGAGCCAGAAGAACCTGTTGAAGAAGAAGTAGAAGAGCCGGTGTCTACGCAACAACTAACGTTTGTGGAAACACAAGGGGAAACGTCTACCTATGATTTAACCGGTGCCCAGAACTATGTAGTGAAATTGGTTACAACAAATAGAACATGGTTGAACATTAGAGACCAAGATAACAAAATTTTGGTTGACCAAGAAATAGCAGCTGGTCAGACTTTTGAATTAGATGTAGCAAGTTCATCTAAAGTGCGAGTACGTATTGGTTCGACTCCTGGTAATACAGTTTATATGAATGACCAAGTAGTTGAATTCCCAACCGATAGAGCTACGCAAAACTTAGTTATACAGTTTCAAAAATAGTCATCTTTTAGATGGCTATTTTGTTTGAAAATGAAAGGAGTTACATATAAATGAATATACCGAATCAAATTTCGATGTTCCGTATTTTTTTAATACCAATATTTATGTTTTTTATGCTCGTTCCGTTTAACTGGGGAGATGTCAGTTTTCTTGGTGCAACGATTCCAGTGGGGCATTTGATTGGAGCGATTATTTTTATTATCGCATCGATAACAGACTTTATTGATGGTTACTATGCGAGAAAATATAATTTAGTGACGAATATGGGTAAATTTCTGGACCCACTGGCAGATAAATTACTAGTGTCTGCTGCACTTATCATTTTAGTGCAATTGGGGACCGCTCCAGCATGGGTAGTTATTTTAATTATTAGCCGTGAGTTTGCGGTAACTGGATTACGTTTGATCCTTGCAAACGAAGGAGAAGTGGTAGCTGCCAACCAACTTGGTAAGATTAAAATGTGGACGCAAATTATCGCGGTTTCGTCTTTATTATTAGGAAATGTTTTTTTTGAAATGTTCCACATTCCCTTTGATATGATTATGCTATATGTTTGTTTATTCTTTACTTTATGGTCCGGATTTGATTATTTTTATTTAAATCGTAAAGTGTTACTTGACTCTAAGTAGGAAGGAAGTTTTTATGAAAGCTGAAATTATTGCAGTTGGTTCTGAATTATTATTAGGTCAAATTTCCAATACAAATGCAAGGTTCATCTCTTCACAACTTGCGGAGTTAGGTATAGATGTCTATTATCATACAGTGGTTGGGGATAATCCTAATCGTTTGGTAGACTCTATTAAAATTGCCGAAAATCGAGCAGACTTAATCATTTTCACAGGCGGATTGGGGCCAACGAAAGATGATTTAACGAAAGAGACAATCTCCAGACATTTAAACAAAAAACTAGTAATGGATGATCATGCATTAGTGTATATCGAAGATTTTTTTAAGCGAATGAATCGCAAAATGACAGAAAACAATAAAAAACAAGCACTTGTTTTAGAAGGCTGCACTGTTTTAGAAAACAAACATGGGATGGCACCAGGGATGTTTTTATCGACTAAAACGCATTCGTATATTTTGCTACCAGGACCACCAAAAGAAATGGAGCCAATGTTCCAATTCGAAGCGAAATCAATTCTTACTAAGTTACTACATAATGAATCTATCATTAAGTCCCATGTCATCCGATTTTACGGGATTGGAGAAGCCGAACTAGAAACGGAAGTACAAGATTTATTGTACAATCAAACCAATCCGACCCTTGCTCCACTTGCGTCTGACGGCGAAGTCACTTTACGATTAACGGCTAAAAGTGAGACAGAAGAAGAAGCTTGGAAACTAATCGATGCCCTGCAAACAGAAATTTTCAACCGAGTTGGAAAGTTTGTGTATGGCTATAACAATGATTCCCTTGCGTCAAAACTTCGAGATATACTAGTTGAAAATAATTTAACGATTGCTGCTGCTGAAAGTATGACGGCCGGTCTTTTTCAATCAGAACTGGCCGCGGTTTCCGGTATGGGGCAGGCATTAGTTGGTGGAATGATTACGTACACCGAAGATATAAAAATAAAGCATCTAGGCGTCAGTGAAAAGACCATTAAAGAATGTAGTGTAGTTTCTAGCCAATGTGCAGAAGAA
The DNA here is from genome assembly GCF_056396485.1 of Psychrobacillus sp. 05T411. Taxonomy (NCBI): domain Bacteria; kingdom Bacillati; phylum Bacillota; class Bacilli; order Caryophanales; family Bacillaceae; genus Psychrobacillus; species Psychrobacillus sp. 05T411. The sequence goes on from NZ_JBFTLO010000003.1 coordinate 180,398, forward strand.
ATGGCTATGCGAGTACGAGAGAAATTTGAGACGACTATTGGAGTCGGTATTACAGGTGCAGCTGGTCCTGATGGACACGGAGGACAACCGGCGGGAACCGTTTGGATCGGGATTGCATTCAACGATTCCGCACCTATTTCATACAAGTTAAACCTATCAGGTATGCGAAATACAAACAGACTAAGAGCTGTGAAGTTTACAATCCATTATTTAATACGCTTACTGCATGACCGCGGATTGTAAAAATTAAATTTTGAACATAAAAAACGGCCTAAAATTCCATTTTGGGCCGTTTTTAGCGACCAAAATGAAATAGTCGCAAAAATGAACGAATAAACGTTCGCTTTTTTCTTGTGTATTTCTCAAAAACCTAGTATAGTAAACATAGAAATAAAAAACAGAGGATCTTCTAAGGAGGAAATACAATTGGCTAATGATCGTAAAGCGGCGCTCGAGATGGCGCTAAAACAAATAGAGAAGCAATTCGGTAAAGGTTCAGTTATGAAACTAGGAGAAAAATCAGGTCTTGAAATTTCTACTTCTTCTAGTGGTTCTTTAGCACTTGATGCAGCACTAGGAATAGGTGGATATCCAAGAGGACGTATTATTGAAATATATGGTCCAGAGAGTTCGGGTAAAACAACTGTTGCTCTACATGCCATTGCGGAAATACAAAAAACTGGTGGTCAAGCAGCATTTATCGATGCAGAGCATGCATTAGATCCAGTTTATGCACAAAAACTCGGTGTTAATATTGACGAATTACTTTTATCTCAACCAGATACTGGGGAGCAAGCGCTTGAAATAGCGGAAGCACTTGTACGTAGTGGTGCGATTGAGATTTTAGTAATTGACTCGGTTGCAGCTTTAGTACCTAAAGCTGAAATTGAAGGAGAAATGGGAGATTCACATATGGGTCTTCAAGCTCGACTAATGTCTCAAGCATTACGTAAACTTTCAGGTGTTATTAATAAATCGAACACAATTGCCATTTTCATCAACCAAGTTCGTGAAAAAATTGGAGTAATGTTCGGAAATCCGGAAACTACACCAGGTGGTCGCGCACTTAAATTCTATAGCTCAGTTCGTTTAGAAGTAAGACGTGCAGAAGCGATTAAACAAGGCACAGACATTATGGGGAACAAAACGAAAATAAAAGTAGTTAAAAACAAAGTAGCACCACCATTTAGAACTGCTGAAGTAGATATTATGTACGGTGAAGGAATTTCCCAAGAAGGAGAAATTGTCGACATTGGTTCAGAGTTTGATATTATTCAAAAAAGTGGTTCTTGGTATGCTTACAATGAAGAACGAATTGGCCAAGGTAGAGAAAATGTAAAACAATTCTTAAAAGAAAATCCAACTATTAAAAATGAGATTTCTTTAAAGATTCGTGAGTCTCTTGGAATGGCCGCAAGTGCTTTAACGATTGGTGGCCATGAAGTAGGGGAAGAAGAAGACGCAGAATTTGAATTAATGTTAGATGAAGAATAAAATAATCAAAGTCTCTCAACTTGAGGGGCTTTTTTTATTTTATGCATATGCGCAGAATAGGGAAACTGCGACGTAGAGTATCCGCTATGATTTTCGTTACAGGATGGACGCTTTCCGCCGGGTGAGCGATGAGCCTTCACCGACGCTAGCGCGTGCGATGTGAAGTCTCATCTGCTTACTTATTCCGTGTCGACTAGCTAAAAATAGGTTATTATCCAGTTTATCCAATTCAAGCATCCAGAAAATGGCTAAGGGCAACAGATCGGTCCCTAAAAGCAATCAATTCTATTCCGAAAGCAATCAAACCAGCACGAGAGCAACCAAATTGCCGATGAAAGCAACCATTTCTTAAAATAGCTCTTTACTTGGATTGAGATAACTCGGGATAAAAGGTATTATTCTGATATGTGGTTGATAGATAAGAATTTTATCCTAAAAGATGTGCTCTTTATTAGGAGGCCGCATTTTCTAATTAGATTTAATAAACATTACGTAGTAGATTGGGTTATTTTAATCTCTGATATGTGTCGACACTAAATTAGATAGTAATTCCCATGGATTGGAGCGCAAGGCGGCGACTCCTGTGGGATTAGCGAGACAGGTGAGACCCCGCACGTAGCGTAAGCGGAGGAGGAGGCTCACCGCTCGCCCCACGGAAAGCGTCCGCCTGGAGCGGAAATCATGGCGGACGCCTTGGTATCTTTATGACGCAGTATCCCTATAATACAAAGTAAAGTTTCAGTAAGCTCCTTAAGAACACGCGCTCTTTTTTTATAAAAAAACCTTGTAAAATCAATAATATTCCTATCGTTTCCTTGACAGAGTATTTTTACATCTATACAATTAAAATTGTATAATTTCTTTATAAAATGATGAAAAGGCAATACATATATGCAATTAGTATATATGAGCCGACTGAAACTTAAAAAGAATAGCAATAGGGGGTGTTCGAATGCCATATTTGGAAATTATCATCTCCGCTTTGCTTGGTCTGATCGTCGGTGCTCTTGTTGGTTATAAATATCTGAAAACAGTGAACGATTCAAAAGTGACTGGTGCAAAACAAACTTCTGCACTCATCTTAGATGAAGCAAAGCGAGAAGCGGAAGCATTGAAGAAAGAAGCACTATTAGAAGCCAAAGATGAAACTCACCAATTACGAAATGAAGCAGAATCTGACATCCGTGAACGCCGTATGGAACTGCAAAAACAGGAAAATCGGTTATTACAAAGAGAAGAGAACCTTGATCGTAAGGATGATGCTCTAAACAAGAGAGAAGTAGGTCTTGAGCGTAAAGAAGATGCTCTAACCGAAAGACAACAGCATATCGAACGGAAAGAAAGTAAAGTGGACGAGCTAGTGGATAAACAACAAAGTGAACTTGAACGAATTTCTACCTTAACACGTGAAGAAGCAAGAACGGTTATTCTTCAAGAAGTAGAAAATGAACTAGCTACGGATATCGCTGTCATGACAAAAGAATCGGAAACAAGAGCAAAAGAAGAGGCGGATAAAAAGTCTCGCGAAATTCTTTCCCTTGCCTTACAACGATTTGCGGCCGATCATGTAGCAGAAACAACTGTTTCCGTTGTTAATCTACCGAATGACGAAATGAAAGGTCGCATCATTGGTCGTGAAGGTCGTAACATTCGTACACTCGAAACTTTAACTGGAATCGATTTAATCATTGATGATACACCAGAAGCTGTTATACTATCAGGTTTTGATCCGATACGAAGAGAAACTGCTCGTCTAGCACTAGAAAAATTAGTACAAGACGGACGAATTCATCCAGCTCGTATTGAAGAAATGGTAGAAAAATCGAGAAGAGAAGTAGATGAGCAGATTCGAGAAATCGGAGAACAAACTACATTTGATGTAGGCGTTCATAATTTACATCCTGATTTGATTAAGATACTTGGACGTTTGCGTTATCGTACAAGCTATGGTCAAAACGTATTGAAGCATTCAACAGAAGTTGCGGTTTTAGCAGGTCTACTTGCTGCTGAACTAGGAGAAGACGTAACACTGGCAAGACGCGCAGGATTACTTCACGATATTGGGAAAGCGATTGACCATGAAGTAGAAGGAAGCCATGTGGAAATAGGTGTTGAGCTTGCGACGAAATACAAAGAGCATCCAGTCGTTATTAATAGTATTGCTTCTCACCACGGTGACACAGAAGCCACTTCTGTAATTGCTGTATTGGTTGCTGCTGCAGATGCTTTATCCGCGGCAAGACCTGGTGCAAGAAGTGAAACATTAGAAAACTACATTCGTCGATTAGAAAAACTGGAAGAAATTTCGGAATCCTATGATGGCGTGGAAAAATCTTTTGCGATTCAAGCAGGAAGAGAGATTCGTATTATGGTACGTCCAGATCAAATTGATGATATTACTGCTCATCGTTTGGCAAGAGATATTCGTAAGCGAATCGAAGAAGAACTCGATTATCCTGGTCATATTAAAGTAACGGTTATTAGAGAAACAAGAGCTGTAGAATACGCAAAATAGAAGGAAGGCTTCTAATAAGAAGCCTTTTTTTCGTTAAGGAAGTGGATGAATAATGAAGATTTTATTTATAGGCGATATCGTTGGTTCGATTGGTAGGGATACATTAGAAAGTTATTTACCAAGATTAAAAAGAAAATATAGCCCGGATGTCGTTATTGCAAACGGTGAAAATGCTGCGGCTGGACGCGGAATTACGAAGAAAATTTTTCAAGACCTGCTATATATGGGTGTAGACGTTGTGACGATGGGTAACCACACTTGGGATCAAAAAGAAATTATGGATTTTATTGATGATACGGATTATTTGATTCGTCCTGCTAATTTTTCAGAGGAAGCACCTGGTAAAGGAATGACGTCGGTTACGAAAAATGGACATACGATTTCGGTTATTAATATGCATGGTAGAACCTTTTTACCGCCTCATGATGATCCTTTTAAAAAAGCGACGGAGCTAGTAGAACAAGCCAAGAAATTATCGCCTATTGTTTTCGTTGATTTTCATGCGGAAGCAACAAGTGAAAAAATTGCTTTTGGATGGCATCTGGATGGTAAAGCATCCGTTGTCGTTGGAACGCATACACATGTACAAACAGCAGATTCTCGCATATTACCAGGCGGAACAGCCTATATTACAGACGTTGGCATGACGGGTCCTTATGATGAAGTTTTAGGGATGAAAAAAGAAGACGTCTTATACCGTTTTCAAACCAATATGCCAACTCGTTTTGAAGTACCGAAAAGTGGTCGTTCCGTATTAAGTGGATTCATTGTAGAAGTGGATAACGCAACAGGGAAAGCAATTTCTCAGGAACGTGTTTATATTAATGAAGACTACCCATTTCAAGGCTAAAAGAGTCTAAATAATTCTTGCGTAGCATAAGGTAGGTTATGGACGAAAGCAAGTTCATAATCTAGCTATAAAAGGAGAAATGATAGTGGATTCTTTAAAAGTATCTTCACGTTCTAACCCCAATTCAGTTGCTGGAGCACTTGTTGCAGTAATTAGAGAACAAGGGTATGCAGAGATGCAAGCAGTAGGAGCAGGTGCACTAAATCAGGCGATTAAAGCTATTGCCATTGCAAGAGGATTTGTTGCACCTAGTGGTACAGACTTAACTTGTTCACCTGCTTTCACAGATATCGTTATTTCAGGTGAAGATCGAACTGCTTTGAAACTGTTAGTAGAGAAAAGGGTAAAATAACCGTGAAGTCGCTACTGATCGTTGTAGCGACTTCATTTTGTATTTCGAATATATTGTGACGAATTCAGTTCCGTCAAAGGTCTGATTTTATGAAAAACATAGAGAATACATAGTGATTAATAGTACTTCGTGATAAACTAATGAAAGTAAAATGCATTCAACGAGATAGTAAGGAGATGTTTATATGTTGCAACAGCTTTCTTGGAAAGTAGGAGGGCAGCAAGGAGAGGGTATTGAAAGTACCGGGGAAATTTTCTCAATGGCGATGAACCGCCTTGGATATTACTTATATGGATACCGCCATTTCTCTTCTCGAATTAAAGGTGGCCACACAAACAATAAAATCTGTGTACGTCCCACACAAGTACGTACAATTCCAGACAATTTAGATATTTTAGTAGCTTTTGATCAAGAAACAATAGATGTAAACTACAAAGAACTAACAGAAAAAAGCGTTATTTTAGCAGACGCAAAATTTTCACCGGTAGCACCAGAAGATTGCGTTGCTCCTATGTATATCGTGCCATTTACAGAAGTCGCTGCAGAGCTAGGCACATCACTAATGAAAAACATGGTCGCAATTGGGGCTACATCTGCCCTATTAAACTTAGATAAAGCAGTTTTCCAAGAAGTTGTAGATGAAATTTTCGGTAAAAAAGGACAAGAAGTTGTTGAAAAAAATATGCAAGCCATTCAACAAGGTTTTGATACGATGGCTGAACAATTAGGTGACCGTTTAGGTGAATGGGAACTTGTTCCAGCAGATGGGCAACACCGAATGTTCATGATCGGTAATGACGCAATCGCGCTTGGGGCTTTAGCGGCCGGCGTTAGATTTATGGCAGCATATCCGATTACGCCAGCTTCTGAGATTATGGAGTACATGATTAAAAAGCTGCCCCTATTTGGTGGAGCAGTTATTCAAACAGAAGACGAAATTGCTGCTGCTACAATGGCAATTGGATCTAATTATGGTGGAGTTCGTGCATTTACCGCTTCAGCGGGTCCAGGTCTTTCATTAATGATGGAAGCAATTGGTCTTTCAGGGATGACAGAACAACCGCTTGTTATTGTCGATACACAGCGTGGTGGTCCTTCGACTGGACTTCCAACAAAACAAGAGCAATCCGATCTTATGCAAATGATTTATGGTACACATGGTGAAATTCCGAAAGTCGTTATTGCACCAAGTACTGGGGAAGAAGCATTTTTTGATACGATTCAAGCATTCAATATTGCAGAAGAATTGCAACTTCCTGTAATTATTTTATCCGATTTACAGCTATCACTTGGTAAACAAACAGTGGAACCATTTGATTATTCGAAAATCGAAATTCGTCGTGGTAATTTAGTAAACAATGAAGAAATTCCGGAAGCGGAAGATAAATCGTATTTCAAACGTTATGAAGTAACAGAAGACGGTGTTTCCCCACGTGTATTACCTGGTACGAAACATGCCATCCATCACGTAACTGGTGTAGAACATGATGAAACAGGAAAGCCATCAGAAGCAGCATCTAACCGTAAAGCACAAATGGACAAGCGTATGAAAAAGTTGCAACATGTAAACTTTAACGAGCCAGTTTTTGTAAATGCACCTTATGAAGAAGCTGACATTTTATTCGTAGGTTTCAATTCTACTAGAGGTGTTTTAGAAGAGTTACAACAAACACTGATTGCACAAGGGATGAAAGTAAATCATGCACATATCCGCTTGATTCATCCATTCCCATCAAAAGAAGTACAACCACTAGTAGCAAATGCAAAAAAAGTAGTCGTAGTGGAGAACAATGCAACAGGACAATTGGCGAACATTTTAAAAATGAATGTTGGCGGTCATGATAAAGTGATTAATGTATTGAAATATGATGGAACACCATTCTTACCATTACAGCTTGAAAAACAAGTAAAGGAGTTGCTTAACTGATGGTAACATTTAAAGATTTTCGTAATAATGTCAAACCAAACTGGTGCCCAGGATGTGGCGACTTTTCTGTTCAAGCAGCTATTCAGCGTGCGGCAGCCAATGTTGGCATACAACCGCATGATTTAGCAGTAATTTCTGGTATCGGTTGTTCGGGACGTATTTCTGGGTATATTCATTCATACGGATTCCACGGAATTCACGGTCGTGCTTTACCAATAGCACAAGGATTAAAGATGGCAAACAAAGATCTACACGTCATCGCTTCTGGTGGAGACGGAGATGGATTTGCAATCGGTATCGGCCATACCATTCATTCGATCCGTCGTAATATCGATATGACATATGTCGTAATGGACAACCAAATTTACGGTTTAACAAAAGGACAAACTTCTCCACGTTCAGCAGAAGGATTTAAAACCAAATCAACTCCAGGTGGAGCAATCGAGCCTTCTCTTAAACCACTGGAACTAGCACTTACTTCTGGAGCAACTTTTGTCGCACAAGGATTCTCGTCTGATATTAAAGAGTTAACAGCAATCATTGAAGCGGGTATTAACCATAAAGGTTTTGCGTTCATCAATGTATTTAGTCCTTGTGTAACGTACAACAAAGTAAATACGTATGACTGGTTCAAAGAAAACTTAACGAAGCTTTCCGATGTGGAAGGCTATGACCATACAAACCGTGAAGAAGCAATGCGAGTTGTCATGGAAAATGAAGGATTAGTGACTGGAATCATTTATCAAAATGAACATGCACCTTCTTACCAAGAACAAGTCCCTGGCTACGCACCAACACCACTCGTAGACCAAAACTTGAAGATGAGTGAAAAAGAATTTAATACTTTATTACAAGATTTTATGTAATGACAAAAAAGCTACCTTCATGGGTAGCTTTTTTGGTGCTTTGAAAATAAAAGAAGGCACTTCGATTCGCAAGATAGAATGTTCAAATCGCAAGATCCAAGCCTCGAATCGCAAGCTACCTATCTCTAATAGCAAGTTCCACACTCAGAATCGCAAAATCTTTACTTAGAATGTACAATCTCCAATATTTCCTCCCCAAATCCATTTTCTTATGTCCAATTCAGTACTTTTAAGCTTTATACCTTGTGACGAGTGCGTATTATTCAGTATAATAGGTTGATGGATATTCGTGTAAAGTCTACGAATGAAAGAAAGGAGCGTCTTCTTATGAACGAAGAATCGCGTTTACAAAGTGCACAAATAAAGGAACCTAATTCTCCGGACAAAAAATCCGAGAAGGATTATAGCCAATATTTTCAAGCGGTATATACCCCACCATCCTTAAAAGAGGCAAAAAAACGAGGAAAAGAAGAAGTTGCTTACCATAATGATTTTGCCATACCTGAGCAATTTAAAGGAATGGGGCAAAACCGTAAATTTTATATTCGTACATACGGCTGCCAAATGAATGAGCATGACACAGAAGTAATGGCAGGTATTTTCATGCAGCTTGGATATGAACCTACGGACACGGTAGAAGATGCAAATGTTGTTCTTCTCAACACATGTGCCATTCGTGAAAATGCGGAAAACAAAGTATTCGGTGAGCTAGGTCACTTAAAACATTTAAAACAAAATAATCCAGATGTATTGATTGGTGTTTGTGGATGTATGTCCCAAGAAGAATCCGTCGTCAATAAAATATTAAAAACATATAACCAAGTAGATATGATTTTCGGAACACATAATATTCACCGCCTACCTAATATTCTAAATGAAGCGTATCTTTCGAAAGAAATGGTCGTAGAAGTTTGGTCTAAAGAAGGCGATGTTATTGAAAACTTGCCAAGAGTGAGAAAAGGTTCGATCAAAGCATGGGTAAATATTATGTACGGTTGCGATAAATTCTGTACATATTGTATCGTTCCTTACACGCGAGGCAAAGAACGTAGCCGTCGTCCGGAAGATATTATTCAAGAAATTAGACATTTAGCTGCACAAGGCTATAAAGAAGTGACATTACTTGGACAAAACGTAAATGCTTACGGAAAAGACTTTGAAGATCTAGACTATCGCTTTGGTGATTTAATGGATGATCTGCGCAAAATCGACGTAGCTCGTATTCGTTTCATGACAAGTCACCCTAGAGACTTTGATGATCATTTAATCGAAGTACTTGCAAAAGGCGGAAATTTAGTTGATCACATTCATTTACCAGTGCAATCTGGGTCTTCCGATATTTTAAAAATAATGGCTCGTAAATATTCACGAGAGCATTATTTAGAATTAGTTCGTAAGATTAAAGCGGCCATTCCTAATGTTTCTTTAACAACGGATATTATTGTTGGATTCCCCAACGAAACGGATGAGCAATTCGAAGAAACGATGTCTTTATATAAAGAAGTAGGATTTGAAATTGCCTATACCTATATTTATTCGCCACGTGAAGGTACTCCAGCTGCCAAAATGGTCGATAATGTACCGATGGAAGTGAAAAAAGAACGTCTACAACGATTGAATAAATTAGTAAATGATATGTCTGCAGAAGCGATGAAAAAATACGAAGGTCAAGTGGTGGAAGTGCTAGTAGAAGGGGAAAGTAAAAATAACCCGGATGTACTGGCAGGATATACACCAAAAAGCAAGCTAGTAAACTTCGTTGGACCAAAAGATATTATTGGTAAGCTTGTACAAGTGAAAATTACAGATGCCAAAACATGGTCACTTACTGGAGAAATAGTAGAAGTACCAAATGAGCAAAAGGTGGGAATATAATGACTACTAAATATACAAGAGACGATATTATTGAAAAAGCAAAAGAAATTGCAACAATGATTGCTAATACGGAAGAAGTAGATTTCTTTAAACGTGCAGAAGCACAAATTAATGAAAATCAAAAAGTACGTGAAAAAATTGCTAGTCTAAAAAGCTTGCAAAAACAAGCGGTTAACTTTCAACATTTAGGAAAAGAAAAAGCACTAAAAATGATTGAAGGAAAAATTGAAGCAATTGAAGCAGAAATTGATGGTCTTCCAATTGTCCAAGAGTTCAAACAATCACAAGGCGATGTAAATAGTCTACTACAATTAGTGGCAAACTCAATTTCCAATAATGTAACAAACCAAATAATTGAAGCAACAGAAGGCGATCTATTAAGAGGCGAAACTGGCTCGAAAGTAAAAAATACGACCTATGATAGTTGTTCATAAATAAAGGAAGAAAAACATACATTAATCTAAAAGATTAATGTATGTTTTTTTGTTGAAAATAGAGAAAAGGCGAAATAGGTTGACAACTGGAAGCGTTTTTATGTTAATATTATTATGAACATGGGGAATATATATAAAAAGGGAGGAAATGGAATGAAAAAGAGACAATTTAAATGGCTTTCAATTATAAGTATCGTTGCTTTGTTCATATTATCAGCATGTGGTTCGGGTGATAATAGTACTAGTGGGGATTCTGGTAAAAAGAAGGAAGATTACGATTTTTTAAGTATTTTAACTGGTGGAGTACAAGGAACTTATTATCCGCTTGGTGGTACATTTGCAGATTTAATTAGTAAAGAAACTGGTATTAAAACAACAGCAGAAGTTTCGCAAGCATCTGCAGCTAATATGACAGCTTTACAAGAAGGTACACAAGAAATAGCATTCGTACAAACGGATATTGCCTACTATGCTACAGAAGGCAAGTTCATGTTTGAAGATAACAAAATCGATACAATTTCTGCACTTGGATCACTATACCCGGAAACTGTGCAGTTAGTAACAACAGATAAAACAGGTATTAAATCATTTGCAGATTTAAAAGGAAAGAAAATATCTGTAGGTGCTCCAGGTTCAGGAACTTATGCCAATGCAGAACAATTACTTGAAATCCATGGAATTACTATGGATGATATTGAACCTCAAAATTTAGATTTTGGTGAATCTCAAGATAGTTTACAAGCTGGACAAATTGATGCGGCATTTATTACAGCTGGTACACCAACTGGAGCTGTTGAGGCATTAAATGCTGTTGCAAACGTTGTAATTATCCCAGTGGAAGACGCTAAAGCAGATGAATTGATCGAAAAATATCCATATTACGCAAAAGATGTTGTTCCTTCAGGTACTTATGGATTAACAGCAGATGTGCCAACTGTTTCAGTAGGTGCAATGCTTGCAGTTAGCAATGAACTTCCTGAAGACTTAGTTTATGAAATGACAAAAGCGATTTATGATAATGCATCAAGTATTACTCATCCTAAGGGACAATTTATTAAAGCAGAAACAGGTCTTGATGGTATTGGTATACCAGTACATCCTGGTGCTCAAAAATACTTTGACGAAGTAAACAAATAATAGTAAATATTTGGGGGCCATGTTGCGCATGCTTCATGCCCCTTTTTAAATGGAGGCAAGAGAATGCGATTTTTCAAAGTATTTGCGATTCTCTTTGTTACATGCAGTATTGCACTTCTTATTTTTTATCCGTACAAACAAGCTTTTGTATTCACGGAAACAAGAACCGAGCATGCATCTGTTCATTACGTTCCCACTAGAACTGATCAATTATTTCAAATCCGCTATACACATTCTATCCATAAAACAGATGTAGTGGAAACATACAAAATCGTCAACAAGTCAAAAATTCAATTATTAAAAATGGTTTATACTGATTTAGCAATTGGGTTGCCTGGATATGCAGAAGAAGGTCAAACATTCGAACAAAAAGATGGTAAATATATTCTTACATATAAAAACGAAGTAATTGACTCATTTACGATATTAATAGGAGATATTGATTTGGATTTAGTATTGCAATATGAAAACAATGAAATAGACTTAAAGAAATCATTGGAGCGAGGTAAATCATATTTAGTGGAAGTTAAAAAAATATCCATTTATMAACAAATGAAAGGAGAACAAATGAATGTCGGAAAAAAAGTTAGTTAATAACAATGAAGAAGAATTTAAGCAATTATCGGAAGCGGAACAACAAGAAATATTAAAAAAATATGACCCAGAGTCGAATACAAGATCCGTTGAAGGAATTATGAAGACAGTCATATTTGTAGGACTTCTTGCATTTTCACTTTTTCAATTATATACAGCGATTTGGGGTCAATATACAGCTTACTTACAGCGCTCCATCCATTTAGGATTTGCATTATCCCTTATTTTTTTATTGTTTCCTGCCCGTAGAAAATTACTTAAAAAGAAAACGATATCGTTTTATGATTATATCTTATCGCTTCTAGCGATTGGGGTTGGATTGTATTGGCCTATACAATACCAAGAATTAGTTTTTAGAGTAGGAAAGTTAACGCAATTAGATTTTATCGTGGGGTTATTAGCTGTCCTTTTGACGCTAGAAGCTGCTCGTCGGGCTGTAGGAATGCCTATTACAATCATAGCAAGTGCTTTTTTAGTTTATGGACTTCTTGGTCCTTATTTTCCTGGTTTTCTTGCTCATAGAGGACAGGATTTAGGTAGCCTAATCCATTTAATGTTCTTTACGACTGACGGAATACTGGGAACACCAATTAGTGTTTCTGCAACATTCATTTTTGTATTTTTACTATTTGGAGCCTTCCTTGTTAAAACAGGAGTAGGGCAATATTTCAATGATTTAGCTGTAACGCTGGCTGGACGCTTAGTAGGTGGACCGGCAAAAGTTGCGATTTTCTCCAGTGCATTGCAAGGGACGATTTCGGGAAGTTCGGTTGCAAACGTAGTTACTTCAGGTTCATATACGATACCAATGATGAAGAAACTTGGGTATCGGAAAGAATTTGCTGGTGGTGTAGAAGCAGCTGCATCTACAGGAGGGCAGTTGATGCCTCCAATTATGGGAGCGGCAGCATTCTTAATGGTCGAATTTATAGGTGGTATTACATATTGGGAGATTGCCAAAGCGGCAGCCATTCCTGCGATTTTGTACTTTACCGGCATTTGGATTATGACGCATTTTGAAGCAAAACGTGTAGGTTTAAAAGGCATGTCCAAAGAGGAGATGCCAGACCGTAAAGAGGTACTGAAAAAACTTTATCTTCTTATTCCGATTATAGCTATCATTGTGTTGATGTTTATCGGAGTTCCGACGATGCAAGCTGCTCTTTGGGGAATAGTGACAGCTGTTGTATTTAGTGCTTTTGATAAACAAACAAGAATGAGCTTCAAGGATATAATTGAGGCATTAGTTGATGGTGCAAGGACAGCTCTAGCAGTTGCAGCGGCTACTGCAGCTGCCGGTATTATCGTAGGGGTAGTAGTAAAAACAGGTTTAGGCTTAAGTTTAGCAAATGGTCTAATTTCAGCTTCAGGTGGAAATATTTTCTTGACGCTTATTTTTACAATGCTAGCCTCCATTGTACTAGGAATGGGATCACCAACTACGGCAAACTATGTTATTACTAGTACAATTGCTGCTCCAGCGATTATTACATTACTGATGATTGATATGCCAGCAGGTTCAACCATTCCTCTAGTAGTTGCGTTATCAGCACATTTATTTGTATTCTATTTTGGGATTATTGCTGATATCACACCACCAGTAGCACTTGCTGCATTTGCTGCGTCAGGGGTATCCGGTGGGGATCCGATTAAAACAGGCGTAGTAGCGGCAAAATTAGCGATTGCTGCGTTTATCATTCCATATATGATTATTTTCTCGCCTGCTCTATTAATGATGGACACAACTTTCCTAGAAATTGTCTGGGTAGTCTTTACTGCCATCACGGGCATGGTAGCTATTGGTGCGGGTATGATTGGATACTGGTATCGCAAAGTTACATGGATTGAAAGAATTTTCGCGATTGGGGCTGGATTACTACTAATCTATCCTGAAAGCTTTTCCGATATCACAGGATTAATCATTTTCGCCATACTTTTAGCTATCCAACTATTCACACGTGAAAAAGGGGATACTACAAAAAAAGCAGCGGTAGCTTAATGTAAATGAGAAATAGTAATCTAATTAGAGACACGATTCGCATGAGAATCGTGTCTCTTTTATAATGTTCATTTATTCATTAATTGGTATAATAAAGAAAGTTAAGAATAATAGAAATGAGGATTTTTGATGCCACTGAAATTTATACAAGTGGAAAAACATATACATGATACAATCGTTTTTCCAGCTTTTGATTTAATGATAGATACTGGGGAAGTTGCTGCAATTTGCTCGAATGTAAACATCCGGGAGCAGCTGATTGATATTTTATTAGGAAAAAAATTATTATCCAATGGAGAAATACAATATACTGATCCCCAAAAAATAGCGTTCTTTTTCCTGAATGAAGGCTTACACGAGCGACTTAGGGTGCAAGAGTTCCTTAAATTTTACCACCAATTGTATCAATCAACTCAATCCATAGAAGCTATTACTCGTTTAGTGCAACTAGACGCAAAGAAAAACAAAAAAATAAAAGATCTTACATACTCAGAAAAGAAACGTACCCAGCTTGCATACATACTTATTCAAAACGCGCAAATCTACATAATGGAAGAACCAGACCAAAACTTGGATACAGAATCAAAACGAATATTGATCACCGTGCTAAACGAACTTCGGAAATTGCAAAAAACAGTACTCGTATTAACAAGTCACTTAGAAACGGCAGTAACTGTTGCAGATAAGATCGTTCGCTTGGACGACAAAGGACTGCATGAAGTGCAAACAGAAGAAAATCAGGAAGAAGTACAAAACGAAACGACCAGCGAAAATGAAACCGAAGAAAAAATCGTTCAACCTATTCGATTTGAAAAAATACCAACAAAAGTAAATGAAAAAATCGTGCTATTTGATCCACCAGAAATTGACTATATTGAAAGTACGGAAGGGCAAACTTTTTTACATATTAAAGGAGAAAATTTTCCCTGTACTTTTACGTTGAATGAATTAGAAGAAAGATTATTGCCATTCGGATTTTTCCGTTGTCATCGTTCCTACATTGTTAATTTACAAAAAGTACGCGAAGTGATTACATGGACAAGAAATAGTTACAGCCTAGTACTCGATGATGCTTTAAAATCATCTGTCCCTTTATCTAAAACAAAAATGGCGGATTTAAAGGAAATGTTGGGCCTAAAATAAGCTCCATTCACCCCCAAAATGACTCCTTTCACCGTAAATATGATGTTTCCCATAGGATAAACGCTTAATGTTAGAGCTGTGGAAACGAAACAGGCAACTAACCATTTAGGAGGATGAATATGGAAAACGCGATTGAAGTAAAAGGTTTAGCAAAATATTTTGCTAATTTTAAAGCGATTGAAGGGGTCGATTTTCAAGTTAAAAAAGGAGAAATTTTTGGATTTCTTGGTCCAAGTGGATCGGGAAAAACGACGACGATCAAAATACTAACTGGTCAACTTGATCCAACAGAAGGTGAAGCATTAGTCTTTGGTGAAAATGTTTCCCATTTAAATAATCCAAAAGCACGTAAACGTTTTGGTGTACTAACAGACAATAGTGGACTTTATGGAAGACTAACCATTTATGAGAATTTAAAATTGTATTGCGAGCTATATAACCTCCCACTCTCTAAAATTGATGAGGCACTTGGATTTGTTAATTTAAAAGAAGAAAGCAAGAAAAAAGTGGCTACATTATCAAAAGGGATGACGCAGCGTGTCGTTTTGGCAAGAGCAATTTTGCATGAACCAGAGCTATTATTTTTAGATGAGCCAACATCTGCACTGGATCCCGTGAATACACTTCATATATATGAAGGACTACGTGCGCTCAATAAAAAAGGAACGACCATTTTTTTAACGACACATGATATGCAAGAAGCTGATACATTATGTAATCGCGTTGCCTTTTTAAATAAAGGGAAAATCCGCTTACTCGATCAACCAAGCAAGTTAAAGAAGCAATATGCGGATGCTTCCATTACTGTAGAACTAACGAATGAAGAAAAAATACAACTCCGTAAAGATGCAGCAGGAGCAGAAGAAATGTACCAATTAATGAAAGAAAATCGGGTAGTAACGGTACATTCTAATGAACCAACATTAGGAGATATTTTTGTGAAAGTGACGGGAGGGGAATTAGTATGACATTTTCATGGAAGCGTGTGAACGCAATACTTCAAAAAGATTTTAAAGACTTTTCAAGAAATTCGGCCGTATCCATCATCATTTTTTTGCCGATTATTTTGGCAGCAATATATGGCCGTATGGGAATCGATACGTTTCAAGCCCATTTTATGCTTATTAATATGACGTTTGCAATGGTTGGGACATATGTGCAATGTTGTTTAATCGCAGAAGAAAAAGAGAAGAACACTTTACGAGGGCTCATGTTGTCCCCAGCTAGTACACTCGAGATTCTTGGCGGTAAAAGTTTGCTATCATTCGTATTAACGATCGTTATTGTATATTTTAGTGCATTTTTATCTGAATATAGACCTGCAAATATGGCGATTGTAACATTGGCTATTGTATTATCGACATTATTTTATATTGGAATGGGTACATTGTTAGGGCTTGTTGCAAAGTCTGTAATGGAGTCGTCTGTTATTGTGCTTCCTGTTATTGGAGTTTTTTCGTTAGGTTCATTTGTGACGATGTGGACGGAAAAATACCCGATTTTAAAAGTAGCGGAATTTTTACCGAACATACAACTAATTGAGCTGGCAGAAGAAGTAGAACAAGGGGCAAGTTTTGTTCAAGCGCTGCCGAACCTAGGTATCATCGGTATTTGGGTTGTTGCTGTCTTTGCGTTGACTGTCGTTGTGTATCGTAAACGTATGGTGGATTGATTTATTGATAAATATGCAATACGGCCAATCTCGAAACTTGTGCATTTGCGAGATTGGTTTGTCCTGCTCACAACTTGTTATGTCTCATTAGACCATTTACTGTATTTAACTCAGAAGGTTAGTCGAACTAGAATTAGTAGGTATTAGCCAAATCCCACACGGATTTCTATTGTTTTTCTATGTGGTAGGGATTCCATTATTTTAATAACTGGTAGATAATGACCTTTCAGAAAGGAAGACGATATGAATTTTATTACAAAACCTTTAGGTGTAACAGTTATTACAGCGATACTTATTTGTTTATTAAACTTTACGAATTACGCTCAATTAGGGAACTTTATTGGTTTAAATTTAGTGCTCTTATTCCTCACATTGTTTATCCATGAGTTAGGTCATGCATTGCTTGGAAAATGGTCTGGTTACAGATTCAATTATTTAACGGTTGGTCCATTAACAATAGAAAATACAGAACGTTTACATATTAAATCGAATGATAGTTGGTTTACATTTGGAGGCGTAGCGAGTTGTTCCCCATTGTCTAGTGATCTTACTACTATTGCTAAGCAGCATAGATGGTTCGTTGCTGGGGGACCACTATTTTCAATTGTTGCTGCCATTATGAGTTTAATTTTAGGTTTATCAATGGATATAAAATTTATTACATACTTCGGTCTATTTAATTTCCTCATTTTTTTGGTAACGATTTTACCATACGGAGGTCCAGTAAAATCAGATGGACGTGTATTACTTGAGTTATCCAAAAAAGATAAGCAGACAGAAGAATTTTTAATTTCTCTATTATTGATAAAAGAACTGAGTTCACCAATCCACCCAACAAACTGGTCCGAAGATTTTATAGATCAAGCGAAAGGGTTACAGCCAACTGTCGATAATGTATTGGTTGCTTATATTCTTTTTTATTACACACTAATAAAAGAAGATTACCAAAGTGCTTCTGAATTAATCGAGCCGTTTAAGCAATTACCTATAACAAAGCAAAATAAATATACATTGCAATTTATTACGCATATTCAGCAGATAGATATGATTGTAAGAGGAAATTATGATGAGGTGAGTATAAACAGACTACACCAACTTATGCATCCAATAGAACCTATTAGTTATAAAAGAAGTGAAGCTATAGTCGCCAAATTAAAGGGAAATGAACAACAAGCAATACTAAAATTAACAGAAGTCATGAAAGAAATAGAAAAAGGTAAAAAACTGTTTGGATTTTTTTACGCAGAAGAACTATTAACAAACTTTTTAATAAAAGAAATTAAAATAGAAGTTTAAATAGCTATAAGTTTCTTATTGAATGTGAATCTGTTCACAAAAATGGGATTGGATCATTAGAATCAAGTGAAATTTAAACAGAATCATTCCTTTAATAAAGTATAAAATATGTTGCAAGCTGATGAAGAAATTTTAATCCCCCAAATATTCTTCCGCTTGCCAAATGGTAAAGGAGTTATGCAAATGAATCGTCCAATCTGACCCCAGTAAATCACACGCAAAAAAATGTGATTTAATAAATGGGGGATAAACATGAAAGTTAATAAAAACTTTCTTTTTTTACTAGTTGGCCAGTCTATAGCAAATCTTGGTGATGTATTTTATATAGTAAGTACGATCAGTATTTTGTATCAGTTAACTGGTTCGGCAACTGCGTCGGCATTTGTGCCTTTTTCGATTACTTCTGCAATGTTCATTTCTAGCATTTTAACGCCTTTAGCAATCGGGAAATGGCGGTTAAAAACGCTATTGTTAAGCTCACAAATCGGCAAAACAATATTGCTCGCTGGATTAGGTGTATTTGTTTTACTGTTTTTAAATGATACGAACTACTACTACATCTTTTTTATTATTGTTTGTATAGCTTTTTTTGATGGTTGTGCAAATCCCATAATGAGTACTTTTCTTCCTCATTATGTGGAAGATGGTGAGCTTGTAAGAGCAAATAGTATTGTAGAGTCCATTACGCAAATGATTCAAATAGGGGCGTGGCTATTTGGGGGACTATTGCTACTAGTTTTAAGTCCTCTGCAATTAATATGGCTCGTTATTTTATTATTTGTATTGTCTTGTGTATTTTTGATTTTTATTGAACATGTAAAGTATGTGGAAGAAAAAGAGAAGAAATTTTGGGATCAGCTTACGATAGGTTGGAAAAGTATTGGAACAAGTCCAATACTGAGAAAACTTGTACAAATGGACATTTTGGAAACGATTGCTGGGACCGTATGGATTGCCGCCATTTTATATGTATTCGTGGAGCAGGCACTACATGTTGGCGAACAATGGTGGGGTCTTATAAATGGTGTGTTTTTTATCGGATTACTACTAGCTAGTCTTTATTGTGTAAAATTTTCATATATTGTAAATCAGTATAAATTCCATTTCATGTTCTTCGGTGCGTTGCTTTCCGGTTTACTGACGATGGTTTTTGGTATGACTAGCCAGCCCGTAATAGCATTGGTGCTGTCGGCAATTATTGGTCTATGTTCGCAACTAAAAAATATACCGCAGCAAACGATTGTGCAACGAAGTGTTTCAACTGACAAGCTAGTAACTGTCTATACATCGATGGGTACAGTAGCAACAGGTGTATTTGGGATTTCCTCTTTACTTATGGGAGTTTTGGTGGATTTACTTGGCGTACGAATAGTATTTGTTTTTTCGGGTGTGCTATTATTAGTCGTCAGTATAATGGTAATAAAAAATAGAAAATTATTTGTGTAAACTAGGGATAGGATGTCTATTTAAATAACGTATATCGTTGTCTATCTCACCATATTAATATAAAAAATATTATGACTACTAAATTGCCTGAAAATTTAGTAGTCCTTTTTTGTTGGGACTGATGTGGCTTTTGGGGGATCCTGTAGCAAATTATCCTAATCTTATTCAAGTGATTCAACTTTTAACTATACATGAGGCACATCATATTGGAATTAATCAAAACTATATTGAATCCATAATTGAAAAACGGACACTGAATTCCATCTTCCTTTTCCTATTTTGTACGATAAGCAGGATATGTTAATTCGTAGTTATGTAGAAAGTGACAATATCGTCACTTCCCAGTTTAATTTGTAACCATAATCGAAGGCTAGTATTTTCTATTTCTTGTAAAATGTACGAAAAGAGCAAATGAAGGAGGAATTCTAGAATGAAAGCATTAAAAATAGCAATTGGAACTCTGATTGTTGCAGTTATACTAATATTGTCTATGTCCCTTTTAGTTAAGAACGAGCTTGTAGACATGTTAAACCCTTTTATCCCTCAAAAGGATGTTTACGTAAAGATTGCTMAAATGGGAGAAAAGATTGATCCAAAAACATACGAATATGTATTAGAAGGAATTAATGAAGATGGCAAGAAGGTACAGATTGTTTTCACTGCCAGTAAACAATTACGTGAGGGGGCATACTTAAAAGTAGATACCAAAAGAACTTATGTGAAATCTTGGGAAGAAGTGCAGCAAAATGAGATCCCTTCCGTTGTTCGAGATAAGCTTCAATAAAAATGATAATATCAATCATAATGGCATTAAAAAAAGCTCAGTGCAAAAATCAACTGAGCTTTTTCTCTAATTCATTATGAATCTATAAATTATCGGTTAAAAAAATTGTATTTGAGAATTTGGAATACTACAATAAATAGTAGAAACAATATTTTTCCAACAAGCAAAGGGAGGGATGGAAATGGCATTTTTTGAAACAAGTGACGGAGTAAAATTGTTTTATAAGCATAAAGGGGAAGGTAATCCAATCGTATTAATCCATGGTTGGTCATCGGATCACACGGCTTTCAATCAATCGTTCGATGATTTGAGTAAAAACTATCAAGTAATCTCTTTTGATTTAAGAGGACATGGTAGTTCCGACCGTCCGGAAAAAGGATTAACACTCAAACGCCTTGCGACAGATTTGGAGGAATTGATGGAACACCTCCATCTTGAAGATGTCACATTAGTTGGACATTCGATGGGAGGGTCCACTACATTCGAATATGTCAGAAACTTTGGCGTACATAGATTGAAATCTGTTTCCATTTTCGATATGACTCCAAAACTGGTAAATGAAGAAGATTGGAATCTAGGTCTTTATCATGGAAAATATACAAGAGAAGATTCGCTAAACGATCTAACAGTCATTAATGGGGATTTTAAGGAATTTGCGAAGCCATTTTTCAAAATCGCTGTACCATATTTAACAGATGACCTTTTGAATGAGCAACTCAGGTTGGTAATCAATAACAATACTCCACATGTTCTATCTGCGATGTGGCATGCGATGGCGGTTTCCGATTTCCGAGATGTGCTACCAAATATTACAGTTCCTACGCAAATTGTTTACGGAGAGAAGAGCACGCTATATTCAAAAGAAACTGCTGCATATTTAGCGTCGCAAATTCCTCATGCCAAAGTAGTACCTTTTGAAAACTGTACGCATCTTTTAGTTGTAGAAAACCCTGTAAAAACAACAGAGGTAATTGAAGAAATCGCCAAGTAAATATGCTCCCTGTGATAGAAGCAAGGTCGCAATAATTAGGATGCGTGGAGGAAAATATGGAATCTAAGCTAATTATCATAAGAGGAAACTCTGGGAGTGGAAAAACAACCACTGCAGAAAGTCTTCAAAATCATTTGGGGAGAGGAACTCTTTTGGTTTCTCAGGATGTCGTTCGACGTGAAATGTTGAAGGTTCACGATAGAGAAGGGAACCTTTCCATTGATTTGATTCGCCAAATTGCAGAATATGGTAAAGATAAATGTGAGTTTGTTATTGTAGAAGGAATCTTGGATAAAAGCCGTTATGGTGAAATGTTGAATAACTTGATTCAGTTTTATAACCAAAAAACATTAACTTTCTATTTTGATTTATCCTTTGAGGAAACACTCATACGCCACAACTCTAGGTCGAAAAAGTTGGATTTCGGGGAAGATTCTTTACGTGCATGGTGGAATCCAAGTGATTACCTTGGGGTGGGCGGAGAAAAAATATTGACTGATGATATGTCACGGAATGATGTATTGAATCTGATTATAAGTCAATTGAGAAAGAAATAAGTTTTACGATTCGCCTAAAAGATAATACAAAAAGATAATGGAGGCGGAAAAATGATTTTAGTATTGCAACTTTCATTATTTTTATCACTTGCGACCTTTTGCATAGGTGTTTTTAGAATGTCTTGGATATTTTTACTAGTTAGTGCGGTTACATCTATACCAATAGCCTTTTATCTTTCAGGAGCAAATAATGCTTGGAAATATGCTAGTTTGTCTCCACTCATGCTACTTTTTCTAACGATATTCATGTGGTTTATAAGTAAGAAAATAAAGAGATCGCATAAAGGATAAATCGGAACCGGTTTTTTACTAGCACAGGAAAGTGAAAGAAGGAAATTTATATCCCAGTATAGAAGGTGATAGTTTGCGAAGTAATTAGAAAGGGGTAACTTTCCTTGGAATATATATTGGATAGAGATTATGCAAAAGGGCTTATAGAGTGGGCATATGCGCAAAATCCAGGACCCTGGTTTAAACATTCGATTAATGTTGCAAAAGCAACTGAATACATCTTGATGGAATTAAATAAAAATGGAAATGAACTGGATGTTGATTTAGGTTATAATGCTGCACTCTTACATGATATAGGTAGGTATAAAGGTTTTACTAAATCTGTTATTCATTCTTATGATGGCTACATTTACTTGAAAGAATTGGGATTTCCAGGTAACGCAACTGTTTGTGTTACACATTCATTTCCAAACAACGATAAACATATAGAACTAGCAGCCGACTGGAGCCTTGTCCCCGAACATATGAAAGTAAAATTGGTTGAAATCCTAGATACCAATAGTACATACGATATATACAATAAAATAATCACCCTATGTGATGCACTTGCTGACTCCAATGGTTTTACTACTCTTGAAAATAGATTTGTATCAGTCGGTTTACGTCATGGTACAAATGCACACTCATCCTTACACTGGAAAGGCTTTTATGCCATAAAAAATGAGATAGAGGAACTCCTTCATATGAGTATATACAAATTACTCCCGGGTGTAGAAATTTCCATATACAACAAGATAGCTCATTAAATATTTTAGGGGTTTAGTTCATTCTTGAAATATAATTCTGATAAAGGACGTGAAATGATGAAAGCGATTATTTTTGATTTTGACGGAACGCTTGCTGATACGTTGCCGGTTTGTTTCTATGCGTTTCAAGCTGTATTTAAGAAATTTGACAACAAAGAGGTTACTGCAGATGAGATTAAAGCTATGTTCGGTCCATCTGAGACTGGAATTATTAAAGGAAATCTTATAGATTCAAATTACGATAAAGCAATTGAGTTATATTATGAAAAGTATAAAGAAAAGCACGGTGAACTTGTTATAGATAATGAGGAAATTAATAATTTACTTCATTTATTAAAAAAAGAAGGATACAAATTAGGGATTGTAACAGGAAAAGCAAGCAGAAGTCTGCTTATTTCTTTAGAATGCCTTCATATGAATGACATATTTGATGTGATTATAACTGGTGATGATGTAAATATACCAAAACCTCATCCAGAGGGAGTTAATAAGGCATTAAAACAGCTTAATGTAAAAAACACAAAAGCCGTTTTCCTAGGGGATAGCGACGCTGACATTCTAGCTGGTAAACAAGCAAATGTACATACAATCGGAGTGCAGTGGTTGCCAAATTATCAAACGCTTGAATTTAGTGTTCAACCAGATCAAATGTTTAGTAGGGTAGATGAATTCATACAATCACTTACCAAAATAACGAATGGACAACTGTAAAAAGAGGATGAACTTATTATGATAGGTAAAAGTGAAAAAGAAATTTTATTACTGAATAGCGACAAAAATTTAAAATCACTACTTGAAATAATGGAGTCTGTACCTAGCAGAAAAAGGAGTATTTCTATTGAAACGGAGGAAAGAGATAAGAATTTTCGTGATGTACTAATGCATCTATATGAATGGCATGCACTGCTTGAGAGATGGTATAGAGAAGGCATGGATGGAGACATTCCTTTTATGCCAGCACGTGGGTTTAAATGGAATACTATCGAGCTACTTAATATGCAAATTTGGGAAAACTATCAAGACGTAACATTAAATCAAGCGATAAAGAAATTGAAGTTAAGCCATGAAAGAGTAATGGATTTAATTAAATCCCATACCAATGAAGAAATCATCACTAAAAAATACTATAAGTGGACTAAAACAAGTAACTTATACAGTTATTTTGCAGCGAACACTTCCAATCATTATATTTGGGCTATTAAAAAATGTGAAGTTATAGCAAAGTCTATTTAAAAGAAAGGGAAAAGAGCCAATTTGTGAAAAAAGGTATTATCTTGTACTTTAAAGATATTAATTAAGTGGAAAGACAGTGGTGTGAGTATGGTTAGTCGAAAATTATTTGCAGTATTTTTAACTACAGTAATTGGATATGTTATAGTGCCATTATTTTTCCATGATGCTACTGATTCTTATTTTAAAATAGGTTTGGCAGTAAGTATTGTGACAGTTCCTATACTTTTCGTAGTGGGTGTGCTTTCTTCGTTAGCGATTGAATCATCTCGCTTAAGTAAAAACATTGGTTTGTCCTATTTAACACATTTAGGCTGTGCCATACTTTGTGCTTTGATCTTCTCTTTAACAACTTCGGGTGTTTTAGTTGCAGCATTACTTATTTCATTTGTTTATACAACAATTTTCTTCATTATAGATAATCTAAGTAAGTATTTTGAAGAGAGAAATCAACGCCCTTCAAAAGAAAGGAACAATTCTATTTCACCGTAATTTTTATGTTTTAACGTTAGCTGTAATATTGTTAGGAGTGCATCCATTTCTTGCTGTTCTTTTTTAGTTTCAGTCATATTCTCAGCCAATGTCAATTAATTGTTCTGAGTATGAACATATAAAAAAGAAAGTATAATAATCCAAGCCAGTACAACTCCTAATAATGTAAGGGATTTCTTCTTCATTATCTTCCACCTCCAGTTAATGGGACCTTAATTTATTACTATACTTAGAAAAATGAAAAGAACAAAATGCTTCTTAAAGCCCATTATACATTGGAATTAGTTTAACAGAAATATTTTTGGGTATTATAAATATATTATGCCAGAATAAAACAGTAGAGTCGTTCAAAGTTTTCTTTTTGAACGACTCTTTTGTGATTAAATCAGGAAGATGAAGAAAGGAGGAATCAGCTGTGACATGGGATATTCTTAACATCATAGGTACGATTGCTTTTGCGATTAGTGGTGTATTGATCGCTATAGAAGAGGATTATGATCTATTCGGTATGTACGTATTAGGGTTTACGACAGCATTTGGAGGGGGTCTAATTCGTAATCTACTAATGGGAATAACAATTGAAAACTTTTGGTTACAAGATCATCTATTCGAAATAGCATTTTTAGCTATTACAATCTTTTATCTATTGCCCAAGAAATGGATTAGTAAATGGAAAAATCGTGTGGTATTTTTTGATGCTATCGGTTTAGCAGCATTCGCCATTCAAGGTGCCAATTATGCTGTATCTATAGATGCTCCATTAATTGTAGTAATCATCGCAGCTTGTATGACAGGAACAGGTGGTGGAATGCTCAGAGATTTGTTGGCAGGGCGAAAACCAATGATTTTTAGTTCAGGCATTTATGCCTTTTGGGCAGTGATGGCGGGTCTTGTCATTGGTTTAGATTGGATCGGTAGTCCCTTTGCTACATTTTCCCTCTTAATCATAATCGTTATATTAAGGATACTATCCCTTTATTTTAATTGGAATCTCCCCCATAAGTATCATAATAAAAGAAGTAGGAACCACTAACATGAGTTAGTGTTAGTTATTTTGAAATATTCGCAACTTTATTTGTGCCTATTCGTACAAATGGTAAGGGAGTTGGTTTGCTTGGTAATCATCGCAGATATTTTACAAGCTATTTCTATAGCTGTACTAGTTATTACTTCTGCATTTTATTTACGATATTTGACAAAAACCAAAAAAAAAGAAAACTATCAAATTTTGAGTTTAACATGTACATCGTCATTCAGATTGCGTATGTGTTATTTGCAATCAGTTTTTTAATTTCTATATTTGTAGATTAATTGTTGGCGGTATTCAACTAAAGAGGAGTTGCCGTTACGGTAACTATTATCCTTTATCAAGTTGAAGATACAGTAAAGTTATTCATACTAATCATTGGAGGTAGAAAATGATGACTGTGGCGAATGAATATTTAAAAGTAGTCAAGGAAAGGTTTAGAAGTGTAAAAGAGCTAGGAGATATGACAATACAACAATTGTCAGAAGATGATATCCATTGGAGTTTAAACAACTCTTCTAATAGTATTGCGATAATAGTGAAACATTTAAGTGGCAATATGATTTCAAGATGGACTGATTTTTTAACAACAGATGGTGAAAAAACCACTAGGAAGAGAGACCAAGAATTTGAAAAAAATATTTCATCAAAGTTGGAAATGGTTTCTATTTGGGAAAGTGGTTGGAATACTCTTTTTAAAACAATCGATCATTTAGTGGAAGAGGACTTATTAAAAAATGTTTCTATTCGTGGCGAAAGACATACAATAATTGATGCGATTGAAAGGCAGATGGCTCATTATACGTATCATATTGGACAAATTGTTTATGTCGGTAAGCAAATAAAAGATAAGGAATGGGAGAGCCTTAGTATACCTAGAGGAAAATCAGAAGAATATTTACAGCAAATGCTCCAAAATCATCGCAGGTTAAAGTGAATTATCTGTTTAAAATCTTATAAAAATAATAAAGAGCAAGAATTTTTCTGTCTGTTTGTATGGTMAAAATGAGTATGATTTAGGTTTGCTACTCCGTTTTTAGATATATATGAAAAATATTTCATTTTAAAAGACCTCTTTATTATGATTTTTATTGCATTTGCAACAAAAATAAATTAAATTTAATAAATGCTATTTTTTATTGCAAATGCAACAAAAGTATAAATAAGGAGTTAATTATGAAGGAAATTCTTCGTGAAATTGGCATGATTGCCAGGGCATTAGATTCCATAAGTAATATTGAGTTTAAGGAATATGACCTGACAAAAGGGCAATATTTGTACATTGTCCGAATATGTGAAAACCCAGGAATCATTCAAGAGAAGTTAGCTGAGTTGATAAAAGTGGATCGAACAACAGCAGCTCGTGCTATAAAACAGCTGGAAATGAAAGGCTTTATTGATAAGAAAGACGATCAATACAACAAAAAAATAAAGAAGCTCTTTCCAACAGAGAAAGGGAAAAATGTTTATCCTTATATAAAAAGAGAAAATGATTATTCTAATACCGTTGCATTAGAAGGATTTTCTGAAAGAGAAGCAGAAACCATTTTCAATCTACTTGAAAGAGTAAGAAAAAATGTAGAAAAAGACTGGGAATTTGTAAAAAAGGGAAACAAACGAAATTATTAATTATGCAAAGGAGAGATCTTTAAAAATGACTGTACATGTAAAAAAGTGTACCCTCGGAGATTTACACAAACTTCAAGAAATTAGTTATGAAACTTTTAATGAGACATTTAAACATCAGAATTCACTTGAAAATATGCATGCCTACTTGGAAAAGGCGTTTAACTTAAAACAACTAGAAAAAGAATTATCCAATATTTCTTCGCAATTCTTTTTTGTTTATTGTAATAAGGAAGTCGCTGGATATGTAAAAGTCAATACCGATGATGCTCAGTCTGAAGAGATGGGGGATGACTCCCTAGAAATCGAGAGGATTTATATAAAGAACGATTTTCAAAAACATGGGCTTGGTAAATATCTGCTAAATAAAGCGATAGAAATTGCAAGGGAACGAAATAAAAAGAAAATCTGGCTAGGTGTATGGGAAAAAAATGAAAATGCAATTGCTTTTTATAAGAAATTGGAGTTTATTCAAACTGGAGCGCACTCTTTTTATATGGGAGATGATGAACAAATAGACTTTATCATGACTAAAATGATTGTATAACTTATCAGAAAGGATTGAACTAGTATCGAATTACGACATTTAGAATATTTTTTAATGCTTAGTAAAGAACTGCATTTTACAAAAGCAGCTGAAAAGTTAGGAATCTCTCAACCCACTTTAAGCCATCAAATTAAGATGCTCGAACGAGAAGTAGGGTATCCACTTTTTAACCGTGTTGGCAAGAAAATCAACCTTACTGAGGTAGGTGAAATTGTACAACATGAAGCATTGAATATTCAAGGATCCATACAAAGTATCTCCTCTCAAATTGCAGCATTTACAAAAGTAGAAATCGGGGAATTGAAAATTGCCGTGTTACCAGGAGAAATAACTGATTTGGTATCTACCTTGTGTATTCAATTTAACCATTTATATCCGAATATTAAAGTGACCATTCATACTACGGATCAGGTGGAAAAGGCCGTTTTAGAAAATCGAGCTGATTTTGGTATTGGTTTTCAGCTTAATGAATATCATATGTTGCAAGTGATGAAGTTGTATGATGAAGAATTTTACCTGA
Source organism: Psychrobacillus sp. 05T411 (assembly GCF_056396485.1). NCBI lineage: Bacteria > Bacillati > Bacillota > Bacilli > Caryophanales > Bacillaceae > Psychrobacillus > Psychrobacillus sp. 05T411. Next base: position 208,809 of record NZ_JBFTLO010000003.1, read on the forward strand.
TTAGTAATCAGAGCAATGAAGAGCAGACGGTTTCATTTTCCTCTGTTTTAGATGGTCCTCTTATTTTATTTCCAAGTATGCATCAATGTAGAAAAATACTTGATAAAACAAGCTATGATCTTGACAAGCAATTAAAGACAATTGTAGAGACTTCTAGTATTAAATCTATCTTAGATCTAGTTCGAAGTGGTGTTGGTCGTAGTGTTGTTTCGCGTACATTATATGAATTTTATGATACGGAGGATTTATATTTTCAACATATTGAAAATCCAACTTTGACAAGAGCAGTTTATCTCATGGTGAAAAAGAATTGTTTTATTAATTATGCAACACGTAAATATATTAAGTTATTAGTACGTGAAATTGAAAAGCTTCATTTTCACACAGAACAAGATTCCATTACTGCTTTAAGAAGGTCTATATTATAGTTTTTATCTATCGTTATCATAGAAATAATCGTATAGGACTATGATGGATTTCTCTGTACAATGAAGATAAGTTCATGAAAATGAGAACTATAAATTGTAAGGGGATGTTCCATTATGTTTCAGGAAATAGCGGGTATTAAAATTCCGGATTCTCGATTGGCGAAAGATGCAGTTGATATTTTACGTGAGCATGGTAACGACTTATTATGGAATCATTCAAACCGAGTGTTTTTATTTGGTGCAGTCAACGGAAAAAAAGCGGAGCAAAACTATGATTTAGAATTACTATATGTCAGTGCTTTATTCCATGATTTAGGCTTAACAAAAAAGTTCAGCAGCCCAGATTTACGATTTGAAGTAGACGGTGCAAATGCGGCAAGAAGTTTTTTGCAGCAGTATCAAATTCCAGATGAGTCGATTCGTCTTGTGTGGGATGCTATTGCATTACATACAACACCCGGTGTTGCAGAACATAAAGAGTCTGAAGTAGCATTACTCTTCTCAGGTGTTGGTTTAGATGTGATGGGAGATGGCTTTGAACAATTCCCCGACGACTTGCGTGAAGAAATTATTAAAGCTTTTCCTCGTAACAATTTTAAAAAGGAAATTATTCCAGCATTTTATGAGGGGTTTAAGCATAAGCCGGAAACTACTTTTGGCAATATGAAAGAAGATATTGTTAACCATTTTAGACCAGAATATAAAAATAAGAATTTCTGTCATTGCATTTTACATTCACCATGGTCAGAATAAGGCGAGATTATTGAAGAAAATTAATATTTTTTAATGACTGTATTTCTAATATCTCCTTATTAAAAAATTTAACTACTTTCTTTTACCCCTATCCTAAACAGGACTGGGGTATTCGCGTTGGAAGTATTAAACTTAAACAAATTATTGTAAGCCTGACATTCCCTGATAGCCGTCGGTGCCAGCTCATCTGGTACTATCCTTAATGCTTATAAGCAGAAGGTTAATAATTAATGTATTTAAAATAATCAAAAATAATGTATAATTGATATTGAGTGAACGCTCAGTCATACTTGATTATTGCGGATGAATTGAGCCACTTGTGCGGAGTTTTGAGCCAGTGATTGCGGGAGATAGAGCCACCTTTTGCTGACGGGAGAGCCAGCAATATAAATAAGAACAACCACTTGTATAATAAAAGTTGCATGCAATCAAGCAGGACACTATTGTGGTTTTAAAATAAAGTCACGACGTTTATAAAAAAGTTGCGAAACTTTACCCCTTTGGATTTTTTATCTAAAGGGGTATTTCCTTGTAAAAGACTTACTTAATTAAGTAGTTCAGTGTAAACTGAATTTATAGAAATAATTGAAATGATATATGTAATTTGTGAATGAATTCACTTAAACTAACGTCGCAGTTTAGTTCAAAAAGCAGGGAAATGTCAATGGCATATAGCATTGATAAAGTTAATTACGGGGGAATGTTATGTTATCTGATTTAGAATTGATGGAATATCATGTGAATGTATTATTTAGACACGATACTGAAAATAAAGTGACGGTCGTGAATGAACCACCATACGATGTTGCACCACGAATTTTCATTGGTGCGACTAGAGTAGGTAGTGTTGTAAGGTATTCAAATTTGCTGGAAACGGGCATTGTAGAGAAGTTAGAACAAGTAATAAGGACAAATCTTACTGACCTAGGAGAAGTAATAAAGGTTTTAAGCATAGATTGTGAATTAAATAATTTATCGTTTGGACCAGCGTATGTGTTTCCTGATGTCAGGGAAAGGTCTTGTACAAAAGCGATAAAAGTAACTTATGAAAACAAAGAACTTTTAAAACTTCATTTCCCATATACATTTGAGGATTTTGAGTATAAGCAGCCTTGTTTTATAATAGTTGAAAATAACATAGTTGTTTCAATTTGTTGTAGTGCAAGGCAGACCTCAAAAGCAGATGAAGCAAGTGTATTTACAAATGAAGATTACCGTGGAAGAGCATACGGTGTCGATGTTACAAATGCCTGGGCTGCAGAGGTACAAAAACAAGGGCGAATTGCTCTATATAGTACTTCGTGGGACAATTTCGCATCCCAATCTATGGCAAAGAAACTTCAATTGGTACAGTATGGAACAGATATTCTTATGAGTTAAAGAAACTTTAAAACGGCTAACCTTATATTACGAACGGGTGCTTTAGTTGAATATTCGCTTTCCGAAATAATTAATCTTTTTTAAAAAAAACCAAACTTAAATCTGCTGGATAAGAACCCATTTTGATCAATCTTTTGTTAAAATGGATTCTTATTACTTAGTGTAAAATGTGGGTTTGGGAGGTGCTTATGATCAAACCTCTTTTTAAAGCTACACAAGTGGCTCCCTCATCCGCATTCACTGGCTCTATTGTCCGCAAACGGTGGCTCAAAACTCCGCACAGCTGGCTCAATCTGTCCGCAATACTCAATACTCGTTTAATTATGGAATTGAAGGGGGAATAGCTTTTGAAAAAGTCCGATGTTATTTTCTTTGAACGAAAATTTCCAAGTGCAAATATGGTCCTTATTAAAGATGAACTCCCAATTCTGATTGATACTGGTTTTGGAAGTGATGTGGAAGATACAGTCCATTTAATAAACGAAGCTGGCGTCTCACCGGAACAATTACATCTTATCGTGAACACGCATTATCATAGTGATCATGTAGGAGGCAATTTTCATTTTCAAGAAAATTATGAAATTCCGATTGCTGCCCATAAATGGGAGGCTGAATTAATCAATGCTCGTGATCCGGAAGCTTGTAGTGCAGAGTGGCTAGATCAACCTATAGAACCTTATCGAATCGATCGAAAACTATCACATAATGAGGAGATTCATACAGGAAATAGCACGTTACAAGTTTTGCACACACCTGGCCATACCTTAGGACATATTTCTTTATATGAACCGGAAAAGGAGCTATTAATTTGTGGGGATCTCTTTCACAATAACGATATCGGGTGGTTAAATATTTTCCGTGAAGGTGTTTCATCTATCCAAAGATCCTTAGAAAGTTTGGATCGTTTGTCTATGCTGAGAATCGGAAGGGCTTATTCAGGGCATGGGCCTCAAATAGAAAATCCTCAAGCGTCCATTGATACAGCAAGGAAACGGTTTGAAAAGTGGATCAAGCAACCAGAGAAAATTTCATGGCATGCCTGCAAGCGAATTTTATCATACACATTAATCATGAAAAACGGATTGGCTAAAGAAGAAATCGATCACTATCTGTTGCAGTGTGGCTGGTTTAAGGATTTTGCACGCTATTCCTTTCAGGTTCAGCCGGAGGAATTTATTCCAATCTTACTTGATGAAATGGTTCGTTCCGGAGCAGCTAGTTGGCAAGATAATCATTTAATCGCTACCGCTCCGTACAAAGCACCAGCAAAGGAATGGATGGAAAAGAATATGAAACCGAGAGAATGGGAAATTCAGCTAAAGTCATTTTAAAGGGGAGAGTTTTATGTCATTAAAGGTGGGAGATATCATTACGTTTGAACGGGCTTTTACAATGAGGGATGTGGAATTATTTACAGAAATTTCGGGTGATGAAGGGATTCATCATCTAACCCCAGATGAACAAGGAAGACTTGTAGTTCAAGGATTACTAACAGCAACCCTTCCGACAAAAGTGGGGGGAGATAATAATGTTCTAGCTCGTGCTATGAACTTTGAGTTTTTAAGACCTGTGTTTACGGGAGATACCATTATTTGTGAAGTGAAAATTGAAAAATTCGAAAGGCAAGAAAACAAAAATAATAGAACAGCTATTACTGCATCTTTTATAAGTACCAATCAACATGAAAAAGAAGTATTAAAAGGTGAATTTGCAGGTGTAATACTGTAAATTCCAATACGATAAGGAGGCTTGCCCTAAATAATGTAAAACTTCCTTATTTTACTGCGCTTCCCTTTTGAATCGTTGCGACTAAATCTTTCTTCTAACCATCCCAACTAATGGTAACTGGGAATACAGTAGATTTAAAGGCAGGGGCAGTATCTCCATGGTGAATTATATACATTCTGTCTCGATTATTTAATTCCCTTCTCCCGAAAGGCCCCCCACATGGGTCTATTTCATAATAAAATGAATCTGATTTACTTTCCATACCGGTATAAGTAATTGTATCGCTCATATTAGTTCCTTCCGTTTCTACTATTTCAACTTCTTGATCTACCCTCCAATTGTCACTTTCTCCTACAAAAAGAACGTCCTTTTCCTTATCTGAATTTGAATACGCTAACAATAGTAAGATTAGAAAAAATTAAATAAAGAATACCTTTTTATTTCGGTATTGATAATATGAACTTATAGAGTAGTTTTACTGACAAATGGTCGTTTATTATAGGATAATGGTATTGTATTTAATAGACGAGATTAAAGAGATAAAATCCCAAAATGAAAGAAGTGTTAAACGATGAATTTTGAAATAGTTATGCAGGAGCTCGAGGCCCTTGGTAAAGAACGAATGAAAAAAATGTACATATCTAATGGCGCACATGAGCCCGTATTTGGTGTGGCGACAGGTGCTATGAAGCCAATCGCAAAGAAAATAAAAATAAACCAGCCTTTAGCTGAAGAACTTTATGCTACAGGGAATTACGATGCTATGTATTTTGCGGGCATTATTGCAGATCCAAAAGGGATGACCGAATCGGACTATGATCGTTGGATGGATGCGGCATATTTTTATATGCTATCCGATTATGTGGTGGCTGTCACGTTATCAGAGTCCAATATTGCACAAGAAGTTGCGGATAAATGGATCGCAAGTGGTGAAGAGCTAAGAATGTCAGCGGGCTGGAGCTGCTACTGTTGGCTTTTAGGAAACCGGAAAGATATTGAATTTTCAGAGAGCAAAATTTCTAATATGCTTGATATGGTGAAAAGTACGATTCATGATTCGCCAGAACGAACGAAATCAGCGATGAATAATTTTGTATACACGGTAGGGATTTCCTATGTACCGCTCCATGAAAAAGCAGTCGAGACGGCTAAAGAAATAGGTATTGTGGAAGTGAAACGGGAGAAGAAAAAAAGTAGTTACCTAAATGCGAACGAAAGTATTCAAAAAGAAGTAGATAGAGGAAAGCTTGGTTTTAAACGCAAGTATGTAAGATGTTGATTGTATAAGATGTAATGTTCTCCCATGCTATTCTACTTTTGTAAAAACAAGGGGATGGCTGTAGTAAAAAAAGGATTGTTTTTAATACTAATTATTTTTGTTCTCGGTGCTTGCAGTCAACCACAAAGTATAAAAGGTAATTCAACTATTGATCAAATTACTATAGAACAAATTGAAACTACTCTAAAGGAACAAGGGTTAAAATTAGAAGGATCAAGTTTGCCAAGTAATAATGTTTTTATCCAACCATTAAATAATATTATTCCAATCGCCTATTTTGTAGGTGGTAAGACACTTTCCATTTATGTATTTCCAAACGAACAGGAACGAGAAATAGGAATGGTTGAATTTGAAGAAAAAACAGCGGCAGCAGAATTAGTGATTCATCAAACATATGCTACTAAGAACATATTGATTTATTATGTAGATGGAAATGAAGATACGGCTAATAAAATAAATATCGCAATAAATCAATTAAACGAACAGGAAAAGTAGTAAGTCAGGGGGACTTATGCATAGTGAAACTGTGTTACATCAAATAGAAGTAGCTGTCAAAACAATAATTGAAATAATAGATAAATTAGAAGAGGCAGATTTACAAAAAAGACCTACATCTAATAAACAGTCAATCGGGGAATTATTAGAACATATTGCAGTGATTTGCGAAGCAGATTGGCGTATTTCAATTGGAGCAACAAAAGAAGAAATGGAAAGCTATTATTCGGATATATCTTTTAAAACATTAGGTGCTCTAAAAATGGCTTTATTTACAAATTTTAAAGCATTAGAAAATAATGTGGGACAATTATCGGAGGAAGAATTTAAAAGGGAAACTACCTCCTATTGGGGTGTGACTTATACAAAATTTGAGTGGCTGCTAGAAATATTAGCACATATGTATCATCATAGAGGGCAATTACATGCTATGCTCGTTCATTGCTATAATAAAGATCCAAAAATATTAATGTTTGAGTAGCCAATGAAAAATGAGGGATAGGTGATCAGATGGAATTTTTTTATTTTTTAGCAGCACCTTTGTTTTCGGTACTTTGGTTTCTGAATTTAGTCCAACTTTTAGAAAAACTAAAATTAGGAAAAGATATACATAATCAAAAAGTTTTGGGTTGCGTTTGGAGCGTTGGATTAACTTTTTCGTTGATTTGTTCCATGGCAATCTTTATGTAAGTACTCGACTTATTTTATTGTTAAAATGCAGCAGTATGAAAATTGAAGAGAGGTGTTCCTGAATGCCTAATAGTAAATTGAATCCAAAGGTGGATGAATTTTTAGGTAAAGCTACAAAGTGGAAGGAAGAATATGAACAGTTGAGAGATATCGTCCTTGACTGTGGGCTGACCGAAGACTTTAAGTGGATGCATCCTTGTTACACATTAGACAATAAAAATATATTGCTAATCCATGGATTTAAAGAATATTGTGCAATTCTGTTTCACAAAGGTGCGTTGTTAAATGATGCCAAGGGGATTCTAATACAACAAACAGAGAATGTCCAAGCGGCGCGTCAAATACGAGTTACGAATGTCCAAGAAATAGTTGAAATGGAAACTATCTTAAAAGATTATATTTATGAAGCGATCGAAGTTGAAAAAGCTGGTTTGGAAGTGAATTTAAAGGAGCATTCAGAATACAAAATTCCTGAAGAACTTCAACATAAATTCAATGAAATGCCTGCCTTGAAAACTGCTTTTGAAGATTTGACTCCGGGAAGACAAAGACAATATATTTTTTATTTTTCAGAAGCAAAACAGTCTAAAACTCGCGTATCTAGAGTTGAAAAATATATACCAAAGATTCTCGAAGGTCAGGGATTAAAGGATTAATCAGGTACTTCATATGGATTAATTTAAAAAGGGGATGTTTCAATGTTCAGTTTAGCTGATGCGTTATTTCAAGTTATAGTATTAGGACTAATCGTTTTATTTGTAGTTTCTTTTACATTATTCATCAGGAGATTACTTGTGAATCAACAGGCGAAAAAAACGCAACTGAATGAATTGGAAAAGAAATTGGATAAAATAATAGGCTTAATAGAAAAAGATAAAAGTGATTCTTTATTTAGAAAATAATTGTTGTGAGCTGGTTTATTTAAAATTTCACCTCAAAATTATTTGATAAAAGGGGAGGGGATTATTTAATTTCCCTTAACCCTTTTCTTTCCATTATATCTGTAATACCTTCTTCACAAACTCCATATGAACGCCACGAACAAGTTTTACACACGATTTGAATGTCCGAGGGGACGATGTAATTTCGAACGTGTGATTCCACGTCACGGGTCATATTTTCCGCGTATTCTTGGGAATAGCCCATTCCACGATAGCCGAGCAGGCAAAAAAGGTGATGACCTCGTAGCATATACATATTTTTCTCCCCCAATAATTAAGATAGAATCGACAAAAAAGTGTTAACTACTTTTAATAATTCAGTTGACTAATGTTCATTATCATACCATATAACCTCTAATCAGTGGGACCATTATTATTCTGTAACCGACGAGTTTAAGTTACAGTCAGGAGCAGAAAGCTTACCGGACATATGTTATATAGCCAAGCTATTATTATATGGGGGGACACAAGCATCTCGGAAATTTTATCCGCTGAGCAAGATTCGACGCAAAAAAAGCCAAAAACCTGTAAATTAAGGGTCTTATCATATTAGCTGACATCCAATTTGATTCAAACTTATATTCCACAAGAAGATTAATATGTTCCACCTAGCCTAAAGGCGAAAGGTGTGGGAATAATTCTTCTTTTAGGGCATTATATTACTTAAATTCCTTTGTCGCCGTTACGTAGAACTTTAAAAAACACTTCAAGTTGAGGTCTATTTTTTCTACTCCATATTGTGTAAATGCATAAATTTGCATGTTTAAGTTTTGTTCTTCCGTATTTACACGGGGAAGAGATTGTGATGAAACTTACTTAAGCTAAGCGACAAGTGATCGATAGCCAGAAGATCATATCCGAAACTTAATACTTTACTAATCGTTCTATATAGTGTATTCTACTTTTTAGAATGATCGTTCTAAAAAGAATTTTTAGGCTTTAGGGAGAAGGAATTAAGATGGCTAGAAATAAAGAATTTGATGAAAAGGTAGTTCTAAAAAAAGCAATGGAGCTTTTTTGGAAGCAAGGATATGAAAAAACATCGATGCAAGATTTGGTTACCCACATGGGGATCCATCGGAGAAGWATCTATGATACATTTGGTGACAAGCACTCGTTATTCTTAGCTTCTTTAAAATATTATGAAGTGTTTGTTACAAAAGAATGGACTACAATTATAAGCAATTCTTCAACCGTGAAGAAAGCTATTAGAAAAATTTTGGAGCATGTAGTCAATGTAGCTGAATTAGAAATCTATCCAGCAGGTTGTTTATCAGTTAACACGGCTGTAGAGTTGTCTTTGTTAGATAAAGATATACAACATCTAACTACTAAAATGTTTAACGATACAGAAGAGTTATTCAATAAGCTTTTAAAAGAGGGGCAAGATAAAGGCGAATTTAAAAATGATTTAAATACTCAGATTACTGCTCAATTTCTACATAATAACCTTATTGGTATGAGAGTATTAGTTAAAACCAATTATACAAAAAAGGAATTAGAAAGCATTATCGATTTAATGATGAAAGTGTTAGAATAGCTTTCTTTTTTCTTCCCCATTCTAGAACGACCATTCTAAATGGTATTTTTTTATAAAAGCTAATAAATAATGAAGGAGAATTTAAATGACAACATTTACAATACCGACAGAATCAACATTTATAGAGGCAAATGGAACACGTTTTGCTTACAGGAAATTTGGGGCTGAAACAGGTACACCTGTTGTTTTCTTAGTGCATTTTAGAGGGACAATGGAAAATTGGGACCCGAATATGGTTGCTCCAATCGCAAAAGAACGACCGGTCATTCTTTTTGATAATAAAGGTGTTGGGGAAACAAACGGGCAAACACCAGAAACTATTAGTGAAATGGCTCAGGATGCTGCAACATTCATTAAAGCACTGGGCTTAAATAAAGTTGATATTTTAGGATTTTCAATTGGTGGAATGGTTGCACAAGAATTAGTCTTACAAGAAGGAGACCTTATTCGTCGAATTGTAATTGCTGGTTCTTCTCCAGAAGCAGGGGTCAGACCAGAATCAGTGATTTTTGAAAGAATGACACGACATGGAGGAAATGTAGATACTGCTATAGACGATTTCATGTTCTTCTTCTACAAATCAACTGAAACAAGTAAATCTGCTGGGATGGCTTCTCTGCAACGAATTATGAGTCAGAAACAATTTGAAAGTTCAGATCAAGTTCAAGCTGCTCAACTAAACGCTGTTGCAAAATGGGCACAACCAAAGACTGACCATAATTACGATTGGTTGCAAAACATTCATCATCCTGTGCTTGTGACCAATGGTATTGAAGATGTAATGGTACCAACAAAAAATAGTTATATTCTTGCTGAGCATATACCAAATGCACAGTTGATTATTTATCCTGATTCTGGTCATGGACACTTATTTCAGTTCCCAGAATTATTTGCTGAAAATGTTAATTCATTTTTAGATGCCGTATCACTATAAGATTTAAAATAAGTAAACAAAAAAAGGAGCTTGTTAATGAGTAAATTATTTGATGAAGTACGTATTGGGAATTTCAACTTAAAGAATAGAATAGGTATGGCAGCTATGACCAGAAGTCGTGCCTTAGAAGACGGGACACCGAGTGACTTAGCTGTTGAATATTACGGTCAAAGAGCATCAGTTGGTTTAATTATCAGTGAAGGTACTCAACCTTCTGACGACGGTCAAGGCTATACAAACACACCGGGTATATATACTAAAGCTCACATTGATGGTTGGAAGAAAATCACTTCAAAAGTTCATAGTGAAGACGGTAAACTGTTTATTCAACTGATGCACGTCGGACGAGTCTCTCATCCTGACAACACACCACATCACCGTCAAGCTGTTGCACCATCAGCTATTGCACCGAATATGGAAATCTTCACGGCAAAAGGAATGAAGGAAATTCCTACACCGAGAGAGTTAACAGAAGGAGAAATTAAAGAAGTCATTAATGAATTTCGTTTAGCAGCACGCTCAGCCATTGAAGCTGGAGCAGATGGTGTTGAAATTCATGGTGCTAACGGTTACCTTATTCAACAGTTCTTAAGCGAAAATGCAAATCACCGTCAAGATGCATATGGTGGTTCTATTGAAAACCGTTCGAGATTTGCGATTGAAGTAGCTAAAGCAGTTGTTGAAGAAATTGGTGCCGAACGTACAGGTATTCGTTTTTCACCCCAAGGAACATTGAACGGGATAGAAGAAGGGGAAACAAATATTGATATGTATCGTTATTTAATTGCGGAGTTAGATAAGCTTAATCTTGCCTATCTTCATGTCATGCACTTTGGAAATGAACCATTAGTACAGGAAATTCGCGAATTATGGTCGCAAGCTCTTCTTATTAACCGACCAGGACGACCTTTAGAGCATTTAGGAGTAGACGTAGATAGTGAAGTGGCTGATGTTGTTACCGTAGGAACTTGGTTAATCTCAAATCCTGATTTGGTGGAACGTTTAAAAGTTGGCGCACCATTGAACGAACCTGACCGAAATACAATGTATGCTGGCGGTGCGGAAGGATATACAGATTATCCGTTCTTGTATGAAGAACATGATTAAAGAGCAGCAGTAACAATAAATTAAACTTCCCCTAAACATTTGTTGGTTTAGGGGAAGTTATTATTCCTTATCGGATAAAAGGAGTTTTGTGATGAGAGCGTTAGTAATAGAAGCATACAAGAAAGAGCCTACTTTTATTGATCTACCATTACCCAAAGTAGGCAATAATGAGCTATTAGTTAAAATACATGCAGCCAGTATAAACCCACTTGATTCAAAAATACGCAAGGGCGAATTGAAGCTACTGCTGCATTACGATATGCCATTGACATTAGGAAACGATTTTGCGGGAACGATTGTTGAAGTGGGAAAAGATGTAACAAAATTTAATGTAGGTGATGAAGTTTATGGTCGTCCGCGCTCTAACAAAATTGGCACATTTGCAGAGTACCTAGCAGTTCACGAAGAAGATATTGCCATAAAACCTAAAAATCTTAGCTTTGAAGAAGCTGCATCTATCCCTTTGGTTGGTTTAACTTCTTATCAGGCTCTTTACGACATCTTGAAGATTAAAAATGATCAAAAAATCTTAATTCATGCTGGCTCTGGAGGTGTAGGAACTTTCTCTATACAACTTGCAAAAGAAATGGGAGCCTATGTTGCAACTACAGCTAGTGAGGGAAGCAATCTAGTAAAATCACTTGGTGCAGATGAAGTCATTAATTATAAAAAAGAAAACTTTGAAGACATTATAAAGAATTATGATGCAGTGATTGATAGTATTGGGGGAGCAACATTAGAAAAGTCATTTCTGACAGTAAAAAAAGGTGGGAAGATTGTTTCTATCTCGGGTACTCCAAATAGTCGTTTTGCAAAGGAAATGGGTCTGGGACCGTTTAAAAAAATGTTACTCTCATTAGCAAGCGCTAAGTTAACTAGTTTAGAAAAAAAGCACGATGTGGAATACACATTTCTTTTCATGAAGCATAGCAGACGACAGTTACAAGTTTTAACAGAACTTTTGGAATCAGGGAAGATTAAACCAACGATTGATAAGATATTTCCGTTTGGAGAAGCATTAAAAGCAATAAATTATGTGGAAACTGGAAAATCTAAAGGGAAAGTTATTTTAACTATCGTAGATCAGCAGAGTAATAGTAAGGAAGAGATTACTCTGCATTAAAGAAAGGCAATCTAAATTAACCATAGCCAAACCCAAAAAGTCGGTTCCTTAGCGTTACAGGAATTCGGCTTTTTAGATTGAAATTCGCTTAGCTTATAAAATTGTCGAAATGTTGGCTGGACCCCTTTATGAGATACTCTTCGATGAAACTTTCCAACTTAAATATCGTATTAGAACTTAAAGAAGCTTTTATGGAGAGATTTGGAGGTTTTACAATTGTATGTTAGTTTAAGCAATCTTGAGGATTTTGGAACAATGTTTCTGAATGAAGGGTATGAAAAAATCTATTTTTGCACTTCTATAGACTTTCAACAAATAATTTCTTTAGAACAATTCATAGAATTAGCATCTACTTTTAACAATGGGGTTCACGATTATCAAATTGAATTTAAAACAGCTTTTCAAAACATGACACATTATATTTGGTTAGATGATCAAAAAGAAAAGGCTATATCGGTATTTTTTGATGAACAAAAAATTATTCACCGTTTGTATTTAAAGCCATTTACAACGTATGCAGACAGTGATAATCGTTATACAGTCAATTTGTACAAAATGCCGATCAAAGGTGAATGGTTCGTGTTTTGGGGCGGAGCAAATGAATTCATCAATTACCATTATCTCTATGAGGGTCAACGTTACGCTTATGACTTAGTGAAAATACAGGATGGTTTGTCTTACAGAAATACACGAATTCAAAATGAGAACTTCTATGCTTTTGATGAAGATGTAATAGCCCCAGGAGATGGGAAAATTATAAAAGTAGTGGATGGACTAAAAGATAATGTACCCGGTGAAATGGACACGAACAATCAAGCAGGTAACTATGTAGTGATTGAACATGCAAATAATGAATTTAGTATGATAGCACATTTTAAAAAGAACTCAATTTTAGTCAAACCTGGAGAGGTCGTAACAGAAGGACAACTTATTGGAAAATGCGGTAACTCAGGTAATTCATCCGAACCTCATATTCATTTTCAAGTAATGGATTCTCCCGATTTTGAAAATGGTAAGTCAATTCGTATCCAATTTCACGATGGCAATGAGCCAATCCAAGGGAATACAATAGTAAATCCACAGGAGTATAAAGATTCTTTTGACGAGAAGTTAGATAAAATCGGTAATGCAATGACAATTATGGATTTCGTTCTTTTGATTCCAAGAGCAATCGCGCAGCTTTTTAAATAATTGGTATTATCTTTAATAGTAAGATGGAGGTGAAAAATTGATTAAGAAAAATTTAGCATTAGGTATATTAACTACCAGTAGTTTTTTGTATATACTACTTTTTTTCGGTCTTACTATATTCATCATTTTATTTTATTCCACCTATAGCTTATTAAGCCTTTCTGCAGTTCTTTTACCACCGATTTTCCTTTTGCTATTATTATTCATTCTTTGGAAATATAGCTATTTGAAGAATGAGAGAAAAAGCAAAAGCTTATTACTAGTTATTGCAATTCTTTGTATTATTCCGCCTCTTTTTTTAGTAGGTTTATTAGGAAAAAATGAAGAAAAGTTAAATTTTACGATAGAAAAGTGGATGAATGAACCGGATGATCGAGTATATATTGTCTATGACTTTTTGGATGAAAATGAAATCGTAGGTAAGTCAAAAGAAGACATTCAAAAACTGTTAGGGACGCCAGATGAAAATCAGCTTTACACTAATGAAAATGTAGTCTCTTATCTACTTGGACTTGAGGCAGGGTGGATAAAGATGGATAGCTCGTACTTAATCATTTGGTTTAATGACGAAAACAAAGTGATAGATTATGAGGTAGTAACAGGTTGATGCTTACTCTTGTCATATAGTACTACACACGTGCAACTTAATGAATTTCTTGGATTTGTTGTGTCAAAGAGAGGAAAATTAATTTATGCTAACTTTTTATATAACAAGGCATGGTGAAACGGAATGGAATACACAAAAGAGAATGCAAGGTTGGAGTGATTCGGAATTAACTGCGAATGGAATTTCAAATGCAGTTTCTTTAGGGAATAGGATGAAAGCGATAGAATTGGATGCAATTTATGCAAGTCCGAGTAAAAGAACCTTTTCAACTGCTAATTTAATTAAAGGATCAAGAGAAATTCCAATTATTCTCGATGAAAATTTAAGGGAAATAAATATGGGAGTATGGGAAGGACAAACTTTTTCGGACATAGAGCAAAAATATCCAATCGAATATGACGCCTTTTGGAATACTCCACATTTATATAAATCATTAAATGGCGAAAGTTTTGCAATGCTTCATAAAAGAGTTCTGAATGCCATTCATTCCATATAAGACAAACATAGTTCTGGAAATATTCTAATTGTGACTCATTCTGTTGTTATTAAAACATTATTAGCTTTCTTCAAAAACTATCCATTAGAAAAACTATGGGAGCCACCATTTATATATGATACAAGTTTAACAATCATCCAGTTAAATGGTAATAAAAGCAATATTGTCTTAGAAGGTGATTTGGCACATCGATAAATGGACAAACAGAAAGAGTGGAGCATCAATGATTAGAAAAGCGGTCGGTGCAATAGTTTATCAAGAAGACAAATTTTTAGTTGTACATAAAACGAACATAAATACGATAGAAGGTAAACAGAACATTCAAGGGGAATGGGACTTTGTTAAAGGGAAGGTAGAAAAAAGCGATAAGAATTACGAGGACGCACTATTGCGTGAGCTGCAAGAAGAAACTGGCTCGATGGAATACAAAATTATAATGGTATTTGACCAAAAAATTCACTTTGATTTTCCGGTTAAGATTAAAGGGAAAATAGGATACGACAAACAGGTGACAACGATGTTTCTTGTAGAATTTAAGGGAGAGTTCAACTCACTTATCCCACTAGATAATGAAATAAATAATTTCGCATTTCTTGATCCAAACGAAGTCGTAAAAATACTCACTCACCAAGAAACAAAAGATTTCTTTATACAATATGCAAAAGGTAAATTTCTGTTGTAAAATTTCATTTTGGAAAAATAGACTTAAGCCGAGTAATATGCTTAACCTATATTTTAATTATTAGAATATCAATCGCTACTATGGAAAAACTAAAAAAGAATAAACCGAAAGGAGTGTCCGAAATGAAGGAAAACAAAACACCTGTTGAGCAACTAACGATGAAGGATAATGGATTGTCCTCGGCGCAAGAAGTTTTATATCAAAAAGAATTCAAGCGAGCTAGCAAAGAAACATCTAAGAAAAAGCACGATAAGAGGTAAAAGTAATGATGAACCCCGAATTCGGAATTTACTCGGGGTTTATTCTTGAATCTAATCAAAAGCTAGTGGAGGTAATAAATGAATAATGTCCCCGCAAAAACACAGCTGGTTTTAGATGAGTATTTTCAGCTGCTTGAACAGAAATTCCCTAATTTTATTGAATCCTTTTGCCTTTATGGCTCCATCTCATTAGGAGCATTTGAGGATGGACTTAGTGATATTGATTTTATTTCAATTATTAAAGGGAAATTAGCAGAATCAGAACTAAAAGTGCTGAAAGAAATTCATAAAAATATTCAAAGAAAATTTCCTGAAACAATTCTAGACGGGTTTTATATATTGAAAGAGGATATGCAATCTTTAAACAAAGGAAAAGTTTCCAGTATTCGCTTTAATGATGGAAAGTTTCATGGGTTTACGGACTTTGATAAAAACTCCATAGATGCTTTTCAATTACAAAAGTATGGAATCACTATAAGAGGAGAAAAACCAGAAAATAATAGTTATATGGTAGATTGGAATATTTTAATGGATAATATGCGACAGAATCTTAACACATATTGGCTCGGTTGGCTGAATGATTGCAAGCGATTTCCTTCAATTAAATACATAGGTTTATATTTTAGTATAAACATGATAGAGTGGGGAGTCTTGGGAGTTTCTCGTCTTTATTATTCATTTATCGAAAAGGATATTATTTCTAAAGCTGGCGCAGGGGAATATGCGTTACGAAAAGTTCCCGAAAAATACCATAAGATCATTAAGGAATCCTTGAGATATCGACAAGGTAATAAAAAGTCCTATTACCGTTCCATTGTGCTAAGACAAAAAGATACATTGGATTATATGGCGTTTATGATTAAAGAGTGTAATAATCTTTTTATCGATTAAATGATGGCGTTTTATGTAGGAGGATGTCTATGCAAAAGTATAACAAGCTAGAACCAGTAGTAGCAGCACAAAAATTTATAAATAAATACTTTCCAAATTCTGACGGGGCTTTGTTAGCGGGGAGTGTTGTTCGAGGGGAAGCGACGGAAACATCAGACTTGGACATTGTTGTTTTTGATCAAACAATTAGCAATTCTTACAGGGAGTCGCTAATTGATTTTGACTGGCGCATAGAAGTGTTCGTACATAATTTGAATTCCTATCAAGCATTTTTCGAAAGTGATAGAAAACGAGCTCGCCCCTCATTACCACAAATGGTATCAGAAGGCATTGTATTGAAAGACACAGGTATCATTGACTCTATCAAGATGGAAGCTAAAAAGTTATTATCGGACGGTCCCCAAGAATGGTCAGTTGAAACGATACAAACAAAACGATATTTTATTACCGATGCACTGGATGATTTTATCGGTTGTAACGATCGTGCAGAAGAACTATTTATTGCCAATGCACTTGCCGAACTTTCTAGTGAATTTGTCTTAAGAACAAATAACAGGTGGATCGGTGCTTCTAAATGGATCATACGTTCATTAAGAAATTACGACACTCAATTTGCAGGACAATTTGTTCAGGCTTTTGATGTTTTTTATCAACATGGTTCCAAGGCAGAAATTATTAAGTTAATAGATGAGATATTACTTCCTTATGGGGGACCTTTATTTGACGGATTTTCATTGGGGAAAAAGTGAGTGGATGTTAAATGGAAACAATAGTAAGTTTAATAGGTGATCTAGCGACGATTATTCTCTGTTTATTTAAGGACATTACGGAAGAAAAAATTGATAAGAACATAAAGTATTTGAGGCAAGAAAAGTGGTTTCAAGCGTATTTACTTAATGAAAAACATACTGAGTTGATCAGTCATAACACCAAAGTCCGAAATGTAATTGGGAGTATGAATATCGAAAAGTCGTCCAAACCAAGCTATAATAGAAGCCAGCAAAACAGGATAAAACGTGTAATTAATAAGCAATTTTAACTTGTCTATTTTTCCGCCATAAATCCCTCACAACTTTATAAAGCTTGGGACTTGTCTATGCCATCTTATTTCTTCTATGATGGTAGGAGACAGCAGGAGGGATTTAGGTCATGTTCAGTGAAGCAAAGAATTTTATCCAAGTGTATTATGAAGAAACGGGTCAATCGGAGCAGGAACTGGCGACTCGTTTAATAGAAGTAGAGCAACAAATTTTGAAGCAAGGTACATACGAACAAAGGTTAGATGAGCTCGCATACGGAGCTAAAATGGCTTGGCGTAATAGTAATAAATGCATTGGCCGACTTTTTTGGCAAAGTTTGAACGTTTTAGATAAAAGAGATTTACATACAGAGGAGTCCATATTCGAGGCGCTTCTCGAGCATATTGAATTCGCAACGAATAAGGGAAGAATTCGCCCGACAATTACAGTGTTTTCTTCTCAAGATGTTCGTATTTGGAATCACCAATTGATCCGTTATGCAGGATACGAAACGGATAATGGAATTGTTGGGGATCCGGATTCGATAGACTTTACAAAAGTATGCCAGAGTCTTGGATGGAAAGGAAACGATGGTTTGTTTGACGTGTTGCCACTCGTTATTCAAATAAAAGACAATCCGCCTAAATTATTTGATATACCACAAGCCTCTATTTTAGAAGTACCTATCCGACACCCAGAATTCGATTGGTTTTCGGATTTAGGGTTAAAATGGTATGCCGTTCCGATGATTTCAAGCATGAAATTAGAAGTTGGTGGTATTTCTTATGTAGCCGCTCCTTTTAACGGATGGTATATGGGAACAGAAATCGGTGCACGTAATCTAGCAGACGATAATCGTTATAATATGCTTCCAGTGATCGCTGAACAGATGGGGCTAAACACGAAATCGAACGCATCATTATGGAAAGACCGTGCATTAGTAGAATTGAATGTAGCCGTTTTGTATTCGTATAAAGAAGATGGGGTAAGCATTGTAGACCACCATACAGCAGCCCAACAATTCAAACGTTTCGAAACCAATGAAATCGAAGCAGGACGAGACGTGACCGGTAACTGGAGTTGGCTAATCCCTCCCTTATCTCCTGCAGCGACTCACATCTTTCATAAACCTTATACAAATGAAAAGAAAACCCCTAATTACTTTTACCAAAAAGCACCCTATTAAAAAAAGAGGAATCAGCTTACACATTTGCTGATTCCTCTTTTCTTATTCCTCTGAAGTAGAAACAAATCGATCTCTTCCAGCGTGCATACCTGAAGCGAATAATAATATGGCCATTACGATAAATAAAAGAATAGGCGTCGTCCAACTAGCGGTCACATCGTGCAAGAAGCCAAAAAATACGGGACCGATTGCGGCAAATAAGTAACCTATCGATTGAGCAGTACCTGATAATTCGGCCGCTTCCATTGGAGTTCGTGTACGTAAAGAAAAGAACATCATGACTAAACCAAAAGAAGCCCCTCCTGCTAAACCAATTAAGATCATCCATATGAACGTGAAAGAAGTATCTCCGTATAAGAGCCCCAAAAAACCAAGGATATAGAAAATCGTAAAAACACCGACAAGTATACGTTGATCTTTCATACGACCTGCAATAATCGGCGTTAAGAATGTTATTGGCAGCTGAGCAAACTGTAGTAAGGATAACATCCATCCGGACTTGTCAGCACTTACTCCTTGGGAATGCACTATTTCTGGGATCCAAGCAGCTGTCGTGTAAAAAATAAGTGATTGAAGTCCCATACATAAGGTAATCGTCCAAGTGAGTGGACTAGATAACAGAGACTTAGATTTATTAGAAGGTGAAGCCTCTACTTGCACACTCATTCGTTTTTGTTTATTTATTTGTGGTAACCAAATGAGTGCGGCGATGATGGTTAATATGGTCCAACATCCAAGTGCACCTTGCCATCCAAATGACGTCTTATCGGCAATAGGATAACTGATGCCTGCACCGATACTTGCAGATAAGTTCATAGAAACGGTATAAGTAGCGGTCAATAAGCCGATTCGTAATGGGAATTTTAGTTTGATCAAACCCGGTAACAATACATTTCCGAAAGAGATGGCAGTCCCTATTAAGGCCGTTCCAATAAATAGCAACGGTGCAGTGCCTAATGAGCGAATAATAATTCCTGCAGCCAATAAAATAATAGAGAAAAATAATGTCAATTCAATTCCAAAACGTCTTGCAATCTTTGGTACAACAGGAGAAACGATTGCAAATGCAAGAAGTGGAATAGTGGTAATAAATCCTGCTAAAATATTGGAAATAGCTAGTCCATCTCGAATATGTGAAATAATAGGTCCTACTGATGTAAGTGGAGACCTAAGTGTAGTAGCGATAAAAATAATACCAATTACAAGTAATAGTGCAGTTTTTTTGTTTTTTTCTTCCTTAGTTTGCAAATGTATTAACTCCTTCTTTCATACTTCTATGCAAGCCTAACATTTTATGATGGATATATTCAATAGTTGTAGGAATAGAATCGTAGTAGTTTGAATATTCTTTTCCTTTCACATACATTTTAGTTGTATAATTAACAGTATATAGGAAATATGGAAAGCATATGACGAGTAAATGGATGGGAGTATTTATATGAACAAAGAGAAGGTTTTATCATTACAAGATGTAAAGATGCGTTTTGGTCCTAAACAAGTACTAAACGGTGTAAATTTGGAAGTATTTCAAGGGCAAATTATCGGCTATATTGGTCCAAATGGAGCTGGAAAAAGCACAACAGTTAAAATCATGCTCGGATTAATCGAAGGCTATGAAGGAAAAATTGAAATTTTTGGTGAAGAGATTGGTAATGGCGATGTTTCGTATAAACGAAAAATTGGCTATGTGCCTGAAACGGCGGAACTTTATGATAATCTTACAGCTTGTGAATATTTAACGTTCACAGGGGAGTTATATGGACTTCATCACAAAAAGGCAGAAAGTAAAGCATTCCAGTTGATGAAGGAGTTTGGTTTAGAGTCTGTATTCTACCAGCGATTATCCTCTTTTTCAAAAGGGATGAGACAAAAAGTACTCATTATTTCTAGCTTATTGCATGACCCCGAATTATTATTTTTGGATGAACCTTTAAGTGGCTTAGATGCAAATAGTGTCATGGTTATTAAAGAAATCCTAGATCAGCTAGCAGCACGTGGCAAAACTATTTTCTATTCCTCTCATATTATGGACGTTGTAGAGAAAATAAGTAACCGGATTATTTTACTTGTGGATGGCCGAGTCGTTGCTGATGGAACGTTTACGGAATTACAGGAACAAAGTAAAGAAGGAACTTTGGAAGAAATCTTCAATCAAATCACAGGATTTTCGGAGCATAAAGAAATTGCAGGAAAGTTTGTGGAAATAGTAAGTGAGGCAAATGTCCATGCATGATTTTACTTCGCTTCGAGTTTTAGATCGTTTTAAATGGATATTTCAAGCATTACAGATAGATTATGAAATGATGCGTAAAATTTTGCAATTGAAGTTAACGATGGATGGTAGAAGGATGCCAACTGTTTTCAATGGATCGAAAGTGAAAAAAGAAGGAAATCAGTTTCTTAAATCTTTATGGATGTATGGTTTATACGGACTTCTATTGCTGACACCGTTTTTATTTTTGGGGAATCAATTTATTTTTTTCATTAGTATTATGTTTAGCGTTCTCATGTTTATCGTGATGACATCTATGGTGTCTGATTTTTCGGCTGTCCTGCTCGATATTCGTGATAAAAATATTCTTCATTCCAAACCAATCAGCACCCGAACATTGAATGCTGCAAAAGTAGTTCATATACTCATTTATATGTTTTTGTTGACGGGTTCCTTTATACTTGTCCCGCTCATCGTGAGTATCTTTAGACATGGAATTGGTTTTGCAGTCATTTTTTTGGTGGATGTTGTACTGATTAGTTGTTTAGTAGTCGTGTTTACTGCATTTGTCTACTTATTTATCTTACGTTTTTTTAGTGGGGAAAAGCTAAAGGATATGATTAATTATGTTCAAATTATATTGACTTTAGCAATTATGATCAGTTATCAGCTTGTAGTTCGAGTATTTGAATTTGTCGATTTTGATATTAACTATTCTTTTGCGTGGTGGCATTTGTTACTTCCACCCTTATGGTTTAGCGCGCCTTTTGAGTTGATATTAAACAAAGATTTTTCAGTACCTATAATTGTATTTACTGTATTGGCCATATTAGGACCAATCCTATCCATCTTGCTATATATTCGACTAATGCCAGCTTTTGAACGAAATCTAGCCAAATTATTAAGTGATTCGAAAAGAAATAGAAAAAAAGCTCGTCATCTAGACCAATTTTGGTCAACTGTATTATGTAGGACAAAAGAGGAACAAACATTTTACTTGTTTTCATCTCTAATGATGAAGCAAGAACGCGAGCTTAAGTTGAAAATCTATCCTCAAATAGGTTTTGCAGTCATTTTTCCATTCGTCTTTCTTTTTAATGACCTTCGCATGAGTTCAATGGAAGAAATGAGTAAAGGAAATATGTTTTTAGTAATTTACTTTAGTTTAGCGATGATTCCAACTGTTGTGCATATGCTAAAGTTTTCGGGGACCTACAAAGCCCAGTGGATTTATAGGGTTGCTCCCATTCAAAATACGTCAGCGATTTATAGTGGGACGTTAAAAGCATGTTTGATGAATTATTTTATTCCGATCTATTTAGTGTTAAGTATATTTTTTGTGTGGATTTTTTCGTTTCGAATTGTAGCAGATTTGATCGTTGTATTACTTGCGGCAATCGCAATGACACTTCTTTCGTATCGACTTTTTACGGAAGAAGATTATCCGTTTTCCAATTCGCATGAGCATATGCAGGATATGAGCACATTAAAAGTTTTTGGCGGGATGCTCGTCGTCGGACTTTTTGTGCTTGTTCATTTTATCTTTACTAAAATTCCTTTTGGGCTATTTGTTTATATGGCCTTGTTAGTGATTGGTATTTTTATAGGATGGAAGAAAATATTTCCCAAGAAGAAAGTAGTCGTTGCCAAGTGAACAAAACCAAGTATACGAGGAGGGAAAGCATGAAGCGAGTCGTATTCGTCATTTCACTCGTTTTACTAATATTGTTAATGGCTGCTTGTAGTAATGAAACAAAATTAGAGAATGTATTATCGGAAGTCGACTTAACAGACCGAGAAAAATTTCTTATGTCATCCACAAGTGATTATTCATTTGTTTTCGATTTTCACGTAGATAAAAAATACAAACAAATATCTGTATGGGTGGATCAATATGAATTTGGGGAACTAGTTGGACAAAAGCTAAATCAATTAACAACCGAAATCGAAGAAAATGGGACGATTCTTTTTGCCGCTTCCACTCGGATGGGAGAACAAGAAAGTATAACATTTAATCTAAGTGTTGAATCGAATAATGCAAGTAGTAGGAGTACTACTAATTCGGCTGTTGTAGTGACCAACCAAAGTACTTGGGGAAACAGCCCGCTCGAGCGCATTCCAATTACCGACGATATCGTTTTAGCAACTATTAGTAATTCAAATGGTAATGGTATGAGTTCGCTTTCAACTGAATTCTATAGGGATTTGGAGAGTCGTTTAAGTGAGATAGTGGACTATGACGTTGTGTATGTATTAAGAAGTGAGTTTCATGAATAGTAAACAGAAAAAGGACTTCCTGCGAAATAGGAAGTCCTTTTTACATTTACTTAATATCCGTTATAACCGTCACATGCGGATGGTTTTTCAACACCGTAATTGGCCACTTCTCTGAAATGGTATCCCCAAATAAAGCCTTAATTGCAGGACGTTTCTTTTCTCCAAAAGCTAATAAAATGATTTTTTTCGCCTTCATAATAGAAGCAATCCCCATCGTAAAAGCAGTATGTGGAATTTCCTCTTCATCATCAAAATATTGACTGTTTACACCAAGTGTTGAATCTGTCAATTTTGCAACATGCGTTACCGAATCAAAAGAAGTGCCTGGCTCATTAAATGCAATATGTCCATTTTCTCCGACACCTAAAAATTGAATATCTAATGGATGCTCGTTTAATTGATTTTCATAACGTACACATTCTGCATCTAGATCCTGTGCTTTACCATTTGGAATATTCGTTTCTTTAAATTGTTTGCGAGAAAATAAATGCTCTTGCATAAAATAAGCATAGCTATTCACATTAGTCGGTGCTAGCCCTATATATTCATCTAAATTAAAGGCAGTAACTTCGGAAAAATCCAAAGATGATTCGATTAAATTTTTGTAAATAGGAATCATCGTACTTCCAGTTGCTAAGCCTAATACGTTTAACGAGTTCGCTGTTAAATCTTGTTCTAACTTTTCTTGCACGATAGTAGCCGCCTCTTGTTGATTGGCAACATGAATTACTTCAAAAAACGCCATTTCATAACCTCACTCTTCTATCATTATCCTTTAATTGTATGCTGATTCTTGCGAAAGGTCAACGAATTATCTAAGCAGATGAACCGATTGGGCATAATGCGCATATGATGTTATGACTTGAATACAAGGAGGAAAAACATGAAACACATGCGACAAATTGTGACGAAAGCGGTAGTAGCTAAAGGGAAAAAGAGAACGGAATCTTGTGAAGTTCTTAGTCCGCCGAATACTCCATCTAGCATACTAGGATGCTGGGTTATCAATCATTCTTGCCAATCGAAAAAACAAGGTAGATATGTAGAAGTTACAGGGAAATTTGACATAAACGTTTGGTATGCACATCATGATCATTCCAAAACTTCTGTTTTTACAGAAACGATCCACTATACTGATCGTATAAAATTACATTATCGTGACAAAGATTCTACTGGGGATGAAGTGCATGTACGTGTCCTTCAACAACCAAATTGTACCGAAGCTATTATTATAGAAAAAGGGACTAAATTCCAAGTAACGGTAGAGCGAGAGTTGCTAGCAGAAGTAGTAGGGGAAACGACAATTTTAATCGAAGTGCAAGCAGATGATTTTGAAGAAGAATGGGCATACGAAGATGAAAGTTCTTCAAGCTCATCTGGGCATTCTAGTTCGTCTAGTGATTCTGATCATTCCTCATCACTTTAACAAGCCGGTCATTATTTCCGGCTTTTTTTTGTTCTAGTAAATTATTAAATAGGGAAAATGCGTTATATTCATTGGTGTCTCACTCCAAGTGTACTTGTTATTTTAAGAGTTGATTGCTTTCATTAGTAATTTGGGTGCTCTGGTGCAGATTTGATTGCTTTCGGAGTAGAATTAGTTGCTCTTCATGACGAGTTGGTTGCTCTAATCCATTTATTGGATTAAAAGAGCATACCTAGCGCAATTTTTCCCATATTACGTGAACTATCCATTAACATAAGCACTCTTTCCTTCGATTTGTTATAATAAAATAGAAAGTTTTTAGAAGAGAGAAGGGCAACACATGACAACACAAACTCCTATGATGCAACAATATATAAAAATAAAAGAAGCATATTTAGATGCCTTTTTATTTTTCCGATTAGGCGACTTTTACGAACTATTTAATGACGACGCGGTTAAAGCAGCGGCTATTTTAGAAATTACGCTAACTAGTCGAAAAGATGGCGTTCCAATGTGTGGAGTGCCACATCATTCTGCACAAGGCTATATTGAAACGCTTATTTCTAAAGGGCATAAAGTAGCGATTTGCGAGCAAGTCGAAGATCCTAAGCAAGCAAAAGGCGTTGTAAAAAGAGAAGTTGTACGATTAATCACGCCTGGGACGATTATTGAAGGAAAAGGCATGCAACATAAAACGAATTATTTTATTGCATCAGCGGATGTAGTTTCTCCAAACGAAGTTGCTTTTTCTTATTTAGACGTTTCAACAGGGGACGGCTTTACAACGATTCTTAATGGGGATGAAAAAGAAGTCGTACAGGAATTACTAGCCATACAAGCAAAAGAATTAATCGTGAGTGAACAAATGTACGTATTGGTTAATGATTTATCAGCGATTCATGACTTTACTTTATCTATTGAACAAGAGGAAGCAAATGATCAACCAATCGAAAAATACGTATCGAATCACCCACTAGAAACACATCGAACAGTGAAACGCTTGTTACAGTACATTCAAAAAACACAAATGCGCTCACTATTACATATTCAACCTTTCACATTTCAACGTAGAGATTCTTTTTTAGCAATCGATTACCATTCCAAACGCAATTTAGAGCTTATTTCTTCTATTCGAAATGCAGATCAAAAGGGAACTTTATTATGGTTATTGGACGAGACAATTACTGCAATGGGCGGAAGAAAGTTAAAACAATGGATTCATCAGCCACTTGCGGATAAATTTGCAATTGAAAATCGATTAGCTGTAGTTACAAGCTTTTTAGAAGATTTTATGTTAAGAGAAGAAATAAAAGAAGCATTTAAAGAAGTATATGATTTGGAACGACTAGTAGGAAGAATAGGGTTCGGAAGTGCAGGGGGAAGAGATCTTGCGCAATTAAGACAATCTTTATCTAAAATTCCTTCTATTAAAGAGCAGTTAGTGCATGCAAATGACCAGGCATTAAATGACCTTGGGCAGGCAATAGAGGATTGCCAAGATATTTGGAGAAAGTTAAAAGATGCGCTCCATGAAAATCCACCGATTTCTGTGAAAGATGGTGGCGTCCTAAAAGATGGCTATAACGAGCGATTAGATCAGCTAAGGGATGCATCTGTGAATGGTAAAAGGTGGATTGCGGAATTAGAACAAAAAGAGCGAGAACGAACAGGTGCTAAAAACTTAAAAATAGGTTATAATCGAATATTTGGCTATTATATCGAGTTAACGAAATCGACGATCCATCTTGCAGATGAGGCAAGATATGTGCGGAAACAAACACTTGCCAATGCGGAACGCTATATTACCGATGAGTTGAAGGAAAAGGAAACGCTCATTCTTTCAGCGGAAGAGGAAAGTTTAGTACTAGAATATGATTTATTTACCCAATTAAGAGAGGAAATTAAAGCATATATTCCTCAAGTACAAAAGCTTGCCAAACAAATTAGTGAGCTAGATGTCTATATTTCTTTTGCGCAAGTAGCAGAAAAGTACCGTCTAACAAAGCCAGCATTTCACGATTCGAATGCGATGATTGTAAAAGAAGGAAGACATCCGGTCGTAGAAAAAATGATGAACAATCAATTATACGTGCCCAATGATTGTACGTTAACAGAAGAGGAAAATATGCTGCTGATCACGGGACCGAATATGTCCGGTAAAAGTACCTTTATGCGACAAATTGCCATTACTGTGATTATGGCTCAAATCGGCTGCTACGTACCGGCGGAATCGGCAGAATTGCCAATCGTTGATAAAATATTTACGCGAATTGGAGCTGCAGATGATTTAGCTGGTGGACAAAGCACATTTATGATTGAAATGATGGAATCCCAGCACGCTATTATGAATGCTACAAGTAAAAGTTTACTTCTTTTTGATGAAATTGGACGTGGAACTTCGACGTATGACGGAATGAGTTTAGCACAAGCAATGATGGAATATATTCACGATCATATTGGGGCGAATACGCTATTTTCAACCCACTATCATGAACTAACCGATTTAGAAAAAACTTTGGCAAAACTCCGTAATGTGCATGTTGCTGCAACAGAAAAAGATGGAAAAGTCGTCTTTCTACACAAATTAAAAAATGGTCCGGCTGACAAAAGCTATGGAATCCATGTGGCAGAACTAGCGCAATTACCAGAAGAAATTATTGAACGCGCTCGAGAAATACTAGATACTTTCGAACAACAAGAAAAGAAAGAACTTCCGGAAACTTCCGTGCAGGAACAACAATTATCTTTCTTTGATGAACAACTGCCAAAACAACCCAAGCAAATAGCAGAGCATCCAGGGGCAGACAAAGTAATGAAGAAATTGAAAAAAATTAATATTTCCGGAACAACGCCACTAGCTGCATTACAAATACTATATGAACTGCAAAGTGAATTAGACTAAAAAGTAGGTGAAGAAAATGGGACAAATCATCGTCATGGAAGAGCTACTTTCCAATAAAATTGCAGCAGGGGAAGTAGTAGAACGTCCCGCTTCTGTTGTTAAAGAATTAGTCGAAAATGCAATTGATGCGGAAAGTACATCAATTGAAATACTATTAGAAGAAGCAGGGTTAGCAAAAATACAAGTAACCGATAATGGAAAAGGAATGGACGAAGCAGATGCCGTTCAATCCTTTTCCAGACATGCAACGTCTAAAATTACGACGGAGCATGATTTGTTTCGAATCCGGTCGCTCGGTTTCCGAGGAGAAGCACTTGCCAGTATTGCATCCGTTTCTAAAATTAGTTTATGGACCTCTGATGGTGACAATGTTGGGACGAAAGTGGAACTTGAAGGTGGGCGAATCATTTCCTGTACACCAGCACCTATTCGAAGAGGAACGGATATCGCTGTTAAGCAATTATTTTTTAATACACCTGCTCGGTTAAAATATTTGAAAACAATCCAAACAGAACTTGGTCATTCGATCGACTTGATCAACAGATTAGCACTAAGTTATCCCAACATAGCATTTAAGCTTGTCCATAATGGGCAGACGATTATTCAAACAAGTGGAAGAGGAGATTTACGACAAGTGCTCGCTTCCATTTACGGCGTGACGAATGTGAAGAAAATGGTTCCATTCGAAAAGGAATCACCCGACTTTCAAATTTCCGGTTTTGCGACGATGCCAGAAATTACGCGTGCATCTAAAAACTATATAACGATATTAGTGAACGGGCGCTGGGTCAAACATTATGGGCTAAATAATGCGATTGTAGATGCCTATCACACGCTACTTCCAATCGGGAGATACCCGATTGTTGTATTAAATATTGAAACAGACCCAATGCTTACGGATGTGAACGTTCATCCAGCCAAACATCAAATAAGACTTAGTAAAGAAAAAGAACTAATGGAGCTTGTACGACAAACAATTCGTTCGGTTATTCACCGAGTACAGCAGCCGCCTAAAATTACAGAAAAACAAGAAGTGAAAAAGCAACCGAGTGTGCAATTTGATTTCTTCAAACCATACTCGCCTCCTGAGCAACCTGTTGCACCATTAACAAAAGAACCAACAGAGCAACCAACAATCATTCATGAAGCGCAAGTACAGCTAACAGAGGAACCGGCACCAGTAGTTGAACCGTATGTGGAAGAAGCATATGTAGAAGAAGTGGTGGGAGCAAAACAGCCTTTCCCAGATTTACATGTCGTAGGACAAATTCATGGAACATATATTGTTGCGCAAAGCGATGATGGTTTTTATTTGATCGATCAACATGCAGCACAGGAACGGATTAAATATGAATTTTACAAAGAAAAAGTGGGAGAAGTAAACGCAAGCGAACGGCAAGCATTATTACTGCCCCTTACTTTTCACTATTCTTTAGATGAAGCATACCGCATTAAAGAATCACTGCGAGAGCTTCAAGATGTGGGCATATTTTTAGAGGAGTTCGGTACTTCTAGTTTTGTCGTCAGGGAATATCCAACATGGTTTCCAAAAGGGCATGAAACGAAAATTATTGAAAACTTAATCGAACAAGTGTTAAGGAATCGAAAAGCAGATATTAAAAAATTACGAGAAGAAGCGGCCATTATGATGAGTTGCAAATTATCGATTAAAGCGAATCATTATTTAACGATGCATGATATGGAGCAGTTATTAGAAAGCTTGAAAAATGCAAAACATCCACTTACTTGTCCGCATGGGCGACCAGTTATTGTTCATTTTTCAACCTATGAAGTAGAAAAGATGTTTAAACGAGTCATGTAGGAGGGGCCAAATGGGGAAATTTATTTTATCAATTGATCAAGGTACTACGAGCTCACGCGCAATATTGTTCGATAAACAAGGCAATATTGTTCATACAGCCCAAAAGGAATTTACACAATATTTTCCAAAGCCGGGATGGGTGGAACATGATGCACAAGAAATTTGGGGTTCTGTGTTGTCTGTTATTGCAGGGGTTTTGACAGAAAGTGGGCACCAACCAGAAGATGTGCATGCAATTGGTATTACGAATCAGCGTGAAACAACGGTCGTTTGGAATAAGAAAACAGGAAAGCCGATCTATCATGCAATCGTTTGGCAATCAAGACAAACGCAAAACATTATTGATGAGTTGAAAAAAGAAAAGCTCGATGCCTTCTTCAAGGATAAAACAGGACTCATGCTTGACCCTTATTTTTCTGCTACGAAGGTAAAATGGATGTTAGATAATGTTGACGGAGCGAAGGAGCAGGCTGAAGCAGGTGATCTCCTCTTTGGAACAATCGATACTTGGTTAATTTGGAAATTATCAAATGGCAGTACGCATGTGACAGATTACTCCAATGCTTCTAGAACGATGCTGTATAACATTTACGAACAAAAGTGGGACAAAGAAATTTGCGAGAAGCTTCAGATCCCGTTAAATATGCTTCCGAAAGTAGTATCTTCGTCTGAAGTTTATGCGCAAACGGATCCTTCCGTATTTTTTGGAAAAGCAATTGATATTGCGGGGGCAGCAGGGGATCAGCAAGCTGCATTATTTGGTCAATGTTGTTTTGAAAAAGGAATGGCCAAAAACACCTATGGCACCGGTTGTTTCATGCTGCTCAATACAGGAGAAGAAGCAGTTCAATCCCCATCTGGGCTACTAACAACGATTGCCTGGGGGCTAAATGGGAAAGTGACCTATGCATTAGAAGGTAGTGTGTTTGTTGCTGGTTCTGCCATTCAATGGCTGAGAGACGGGCTTCGAATGGTGAAAAAGGCAGCGGACTCAGAAGACTATGCGAAAAGAGTGGAGTCGACAGAAGGGGTATATATTGTTCCAGCTTTTGTTGGTCTTGGTACTCCCTACTGGGATTCAGATGCAAGAGGTGCAATTTTCGGTCTGTCTCGCGGAACGACAAAAGAGCATTTTATTCGTGCGACACTTGAGTCTTTAGCATATCAAACGAAAGATGTACTACTCACAATGGAACAGGATTCTGGTGTGGACGTGGAAGTACTCCGTGTAGACGGGGGAGCTGTAGGCAACGAATTTCTCATGCAATTTCAAAGTGACTTACTAGATTTACCTGTTGAACTTGCTAAGTTAAATGAAACAACGGCTCTCGGTGCCGCATTTTTAGCAGGACTTGCTACCGGGTTTTGGAAAGATGAGCAAGAACTTTCCAATATGCGTGAAAGTCAAAAACTGTACGAACCGAAAATGGATGAATCTATACGAAAGCAGCTATACAATGGATGGAAAAAAGCAGTGGAAGCAACACGGGTATTCAAACTTTCAGATGAAGAGGTGGAGTAAGTGAAATCTTCTGTGGAACGTGAACAAATTTTGCACACATTAAACTTTTATGAGTTCGATGTATTAGTCATTGGTGGGGGTATTACAGGAGCAGGTATTGCATTAGATGCAGTGACACGCGGAATGTCCGTTGCCTTAGTCGAAATGCAAGATTTTGCGGCAGGGACTTCCAGTAGATCGACGAAACTTGTACATGGAGGTCTTCGCTATTTAAAACAACTGGATGTAAAAGTAGTAGCGGAAGTCGGCAAAGAACGGGAAATTGTGTATGAAAACGCCGTACATGTGACCGAACCGGAATGGATGCTACTGCCTTTTCATAAAAAAGGAACATTTGGACCATTCAGTACTTCTGCAGGATTGAAAGTATATGATTTTCTTGCGGGTGTAAAAAAAGAAGAGCGACGTCATATGTTAACTCCTGAACAAACGTTAGAAAAAGAACCACTGCTTAAAAGCAAGGATTTACTAGGTGCCGGTTATTACGTGGAATATCGAACAGATGATGCAAGACTAACGATTGAAGTACTGAAAAAAGCAATGGAAAAAGGTGCTGTTTGTATCAACTATGCAAAAGCAAAATCATTTTTATATAACGAACAAAACAACATCATCGGTGCAGAAGTTGTGGATGTCGTCAAAAATAAACGTATTCATATCCATGCAAAAAAAGTCGTCAATGCAACTGGACCTTGGGTAGACGCAGTTCGAGCACTGGACGCCATTGATAATAAGAAGAAATTAAAATTAACAAAAGGTGTCCATATTGTAATAGATCAATCTATTTTTCCGCTAAGGCAGGCTATTTACTTTGATGCTTCGGATAAACGTATGATCTTTGCCATCCCGCGTGATGGAAAAACCTATGTTGGCACAACGGACACTTTTTTCGAAGGCAATATCGAACATCCTACCGCAACAGAAGAAGATGTAGATTATTTAGTAAATGCCATTCATCATATGTTTCCGCTTGTGAATGTTTCGAAAAAACAAGTAGAATCCTCTTGGGCTGGTGTCCGTCCGCTTATTTATGAAGATGGGAAGAATCCTTCTGAAATTTCTCGTAAAGATGAAATTTGGCGCTCAGAGGCTGGTTTATTTACAATAGCTGGTGGGAAATTAACGGGTTATCGTAAAATGGCGGAAACGATTGTCAACGCAATCTCGAGAGAGCTAGGGGACGAACTATATGGTCCTTGTGTCACAAAGCATATAGCCTTATCCGGAGGTGATATTGGAGGGGCAGACCAATTCGAAGCTTTTATTGCGACCAAGGCACAGGTAGCTCCCTCTTACGGCTTGACCGTTGCAGAAGGAAAAAACTTAGCGAAATTTTATGGGACAAATGTGGACCGGGTGTTTCATTATGCTCATATTTTATCGACCATGCCATCTTCTCTACCATTGAGTCTTCTTGCGCAAGTCTATTATGCTGTGCATGAAGAAATGGCTTATTCACCTGCTGACTTTTTAGTTAGAAGAACAGGCATGCTCTATTTTCAAATAGCGCAATATAAAACGTATAAAGAGGATATATTGAACGTAATGAGCCAATTATTGCATTATACCGAGCAAGAAAAGGCTTCTTTCACCAAGCAATTAGAGGTACTACTAATGGAAGCTACAATATATGAAAGCGGGGCTGCACTCTGAAAACGATACTAGAAGGTCAAATGTCTGATTATCACTTCATTCATATTGTCAAATATCTGCCCGAACAAACTCCTATTGGACATGTGCATTTATTGCACGGGATGGCAGAGCATATTGAGCGCTATGAAGAATTTGCGAAAGTTTTGGTGGAAAATGGCTTTATCGTAAGTGGTCATGATCATCGAGGTCACGGCAAAACGGCAGAAAAAAATGGACAACTAGGTTTTTTTGCCGAACAAGATGGTTTTGAACGAGTGGTAGAAGATGTCCGGGAAGTATTAGTGCAAGTGCGAGAAGATATTGGAGACGTGCCACTTATTTTATTTGGACATAGTATGGGTTCATTTATTGCAAGAAGATATATGCAAAAATACAGCGAATCCCTTGCTAAAGTGGTGTTGAGTGGCACAACATTTAGCCCTGGGGTAATGGGGGATATTGGAACGCTCATTGGGAAATTTGCAGCTAAACAGAAAACACCGCAAACAGAAAGTCCTTTACTGAACAAATTGTCTTTCGGTGGTTTTAATAATCAATTTAAAGATGCACAAACAGATTTTGATTGGTTAAGTTCCGATCCAAATGAAGTGAAAAAGTATATAGATGATCCGTTTTGCGGTTTTATCCCTTCCAATCAGTTTTATATTGATCTATTTGCTGGGTTAAAAATCATCCATCAAGAAAATGAAATAAAGAAAATTAGAAAAGATTTGCCGGTATTATTGATCAGCGGTTTACAAGACCCAGTTGGTAAATCTGGTAAAGATATTTTCAAAGTAGCGAAAGGTTTGACGAATGTAGGAATGGAAAATGTAACCGTACAATTAGTAGAAAATGCACGACATGAAATTTTAAACGAAGTGAATAAAAACGAAACGACTCAATTTATCGTAAACTGGATGTTAAAAAATGACTGAGAAGCCGGTGGTACTTGCAATTGTAGGTCCAACAGCAGTAGGGAAAACTGCTTTAAGTATTGAACTTGCAAAAAGATTTAACGGGGAAATTATTAATGGAGACTCGATGCAAATTTATCGAGAGCTTTCGATTGGAACTGCTAAAATCACCAAAAAGGAGATGGAAGGAGTTCCCCATCATTTATTGGATATAAAGGATGCAACCGATAGTTTTTCGGTTGCAGAATATCAAAAAATTGTAAGAGAAAAAATAGAAGAAATTGCATCGAGAGGTAAACTTCCAATAATTGTTGGAGGTACGGGATTGTATATCCAATCTGTTTTATATGATTTTCGTTTTACCGAGCAGCCTAAAATAGATGTGGAGTTACAGAGGCAATTAGAGAAGCTATCACCGGAAGTATTATTTAATCGATTACAAATGGTAKATCCAGAAGCAGCGGCAGAAATTCATCCAAATAATATCCAGCGTTTAATGCGAGCAATCGAACGGGTAGAGTTTAGTGGAAAACAAAAAAAGGAAATCGAACAAGATCAAGGGCAAGAAAAAGTATACCCGCATTATATTATCGGGCTCACTACTGATCGCGAAATTTTGTACGAGCGGATCAATAAACGGGTAGATTTAATGGTAGAAAAAGGGTTGTTGGATGAAGTGAAGCTGCTCCATGAAAAAGGGATTCGAGGAGTTCAATCAATACAAGCGATCGGTTATAAGGAAATCTATGCCTTTTTGGATGGCCTTCTCACACTAGATGAGGCGCTGGATAATTTAAAACAAAACTCTAGAAGATATGCAAAGCGCCAGTTGACATACTTCCGGAACAAAATGGACATCCATTGGTACGACCCTTTTGTAGATAGCAAAAAGATTATAAAAGAAATTACTGATTTCTTGCAGGAGAATTAATAATTTAGGCGAATAGTAGATGGTGGAGAGTACTTTTTATGTAAAATGCATAATGGGGGAATTGGAATGAAACCAATGAATATTCAAGACAATTATTTGAATCAATTAAGAAAAAACAATATTTTTGTTACAGTATTTTTATTAAATGGCTTTCAACTAAAAGGGTTAGTGAAGTCCTATGATAATTTTACCGTTCTTTTTGAGTCAGATGGAAAGCAACAGTTAATATATAAACACGCTATTTCAACATTTACTCCTTCTAAACCAGTCAATATTAACGAAGAATAAGGCGGGTAAATTGACAGACAAGCATGTTCCTATTATGATTTTAAAGGAATATATAGGAGAAGGGCAGAGTAAAAAATGAATGTAATTACAACAGAAGAACTTTTACAAAAAATAGATGCTGGAGAAACAGTTAGCGTCATTGATGTACGAGAAAGTGAAGAAGTGGCAACTGGTATTATTCCAGGTGCAAAACATGTCGCATTAGGTCAAGTGGAAACAAGCATCGATCAAATCGACAAGTCGATTCCTCATTATATCGTTTGTAAAGCAGGAGCGCGTAGTGCAATGGCTTGCGAAATTTTAGAGGAAAACGGTTTTAATGTAACGAACGTAGCAGGCGGCATGTTAGCTTGGGAAGGCGAAGTCCAATTTTAACTTTATTCAGCAGAAGTTTTGAAACTTCTGCTGTATAAAGTTAAAGCTTCCGGCGGATGTCACAGATTTTGATAGGAGTTAACCTGGCAAGCCGGGTTCAAAATCTGGACGCAATTACGCCAAGGCGTAATTGATAAAATAAGGCTAATTTCACCCGTTGAGATTAGTCTTTTCTATTTGTCATTGAAAAGCAAGGAGCGAAACAATTGAAATTTACTACAACATTATCAGAAGAAGTATTAGGCTTAGCAAATAGTGCGGAAGCGAAAATAGCTAGTTATCATCAAGCGGTAGAAAAAATAGCTTTCTTCAATCAACAAAAAGTAATTCATGCATTTAAAACACATCATGTAAGCGACCATCATTTTAACCCATCTACTGGTTATGGCTATGATGATGAGGGACGTGAAACGTTAGAAAAAGTATATGCGACTACATTTGGAGCGGAAGCGGCACTCGTTCGTCCACAAATTATTTCTGGTACGCATGCCATTTCGATTAGTTTATTTGGCGTACTTCGACCGAATGATGAGCTGTTGTACATAACTGGAAAGCCATACGATACACTTCAATCGATTGTTAGTGGTGGGCAAGAAGATACGGGTTCACTTGCTGATTTTGGTATTTCTTATCAGCATGTTGACTTATTAGAGTCCGGTGCAATCGATTGGGAAACGGTAGAAAAGACGGTGAAAGAAAATACGAAAGTAATTGCGATTCAGCGTTCAAAAGGGTATGCGGTGCGACCTTCTTTTACAGTGGGACAAATAAAAGATATGGTCGAAAAGATTAGAGCAATCAAAGAAGATGCCATTATTTTTGTGGACAATTGCTACGGAGAGTTTGTGGAAGAGTTGGAACCAACTAATGTTGGGGTAGATTTAATGGCGGGCTCTTTGATTAAAAATCCTGGCGGCGGACTTGCGAAAACGGGCGGTTATATCGCTGGGAGAAGTGAGTTTGTCACAAAGTGTGCATACCGAATGACTTCCCCAGGAATTGGAGCAGAAGCAGGTGCATCTCTAAACACCTTAATGGATATGTACCAAGGATTTTTCTTAGCGCCGCATATTGTCTCGCAAGCGGTAAAAGGAGCAATTTTTACATCCGCTGTTTTAGAAGAGGTGGGCATGACGACGGAACCTCATTATTCGCAAAAAAGAACTGATCTTATTCAATCGGTATCGTTCCAAACAGCGGAACGAATGATTCAGTTTTGTAAAGCGATTCAAATGCATTCGCCGGTCAATGCCCAATATGCTCCCGAACCTGCCTACATGCCAGGTTACGAAGATGATGTCATTATGGCGGCAGGTACATTTATCCAAGGTTCAAGTATGGAGTTAACGGCAGACGGTCCGATCCGACCGCCTTATACTGCTTTTATCCAAGGTGGTTTAACATATGAACATGTGAAATATGCTATTTTGGGTGCAGTACAGTCTTTAAGGTAAATGTAGAAATAAAAGAAGTGTGGGAAGTGACTCGGTCATTTTCTGCGCTTTTTTCTTTCCAAAAAATAGCTAAGAGCAACAATCTAATTGTTGAAAGCAACTAAAACAGTACTGGGAGCAATCAAATTGGGTCTAAGAGTAACCAATTGAATATCGAAAGCAACCAGTTCTCACAGAAAGAGTCTGCAAGATTGGTGGAGATGAGGAATAGAAGGGTAGCGCGACCTTTGTGTTAGAGCCGAGGCTAACGGTATTGGCGATTCACTAAGAAAAGTGGATTTTTATGTTAAATAAAATCTCATGTCACTTTTTCTTACATTGATTTGACATGTTAGCTTACATATCATATACTACTTGTATATCCAACTAGGAGGTGCAGCGATGGAAAAGGAATGGAGACGTTCCATGCCACTGCTATCTATGAATATCGTCATGCAGTTAACTGGCTTAACGGCAAGACAAATTCGATATTATGAAGAGCATGAACTTGTTCAGCCTGCACGGACAGAAGGAAAACAACGCATGTTCTCACTGGATGATATCGATATTTTATTAGAAATTAAAGATATGCTTTCAACGGGCGTGAACATTGCAGGGATTAAACAAATTTTCGAAATGAAAAACAATCCAACAATGCAAAAAGAAGTACAACAAGCAATAACGGATGCGGAATTACGTGCGATTTTCAGGGAAGAAATGCAAATTGCCCATAGACAGCAACGTACATCCTTACGACAAGGGAATTCTCTCGCTTCGAATGCTAGAGCGAGGCTAATATATAAAAATCAATAGGAGAGTGAAATAATGAGCAAGTATACAAAAGAAGACATAAAAAAATTCGTACAAGAAAATGAGGTGAATTTTATTCGTCTTCAGTTTACTGACATTCTTGGTACGATTAAAAACGTTGAAATTCCTGTAAGTCAGCTCGATAAAGCTCTCGATAATAAAATGATGTTTGATGGATCTTCCATTGAAGGGTTCGTTCGCATTGAAGAATCAGATATGTATTTAGTGCCTGATTTAAATTCATGGGTAGTGTTTCCGTGGATCACTGGTAAAGGTAAAGTAGCTAGATTAATCTGTGACGTGAATAAAGCAGATGGAACACCTTTTGCAGGGGATCCACGTAGTAATTTAAAACGAGTTTTAAAAGAGATGGAAGAACTAGGATTTACAAGTTTTAACTTAGGACCTGAACCTGAATTTTTCTTATTTAAACTAGATGCACAAGGTGAACCGACACTTGAACTAAATGACCATGGTGGTTATTTTGACTTGGCACCAGTAGATTTAGGCGAAAACTGTCGTCGTGATATCGTACTGGAACTAGAGGAAATGGGTTTTGAAGTAGAAGCATCTCACCATGAAGAGGCTCCTGGACAACACGAGATCGACTTTAAATATGCGGATGCATTAACTGCTTGCGATAACATCCAAACATTCAAATTAGTAGTGAAAACAATTGCTCGTAAACATGGTTTACATGCAACATTTATGCCAAAACCACTTTTTGGGGTAGCTGGATCTGGAATGCACTTTAATGTTTCTTTATTTAACGGGGAGGAAAATGCATTTTTTGACGAATCTGCTGAAAACCAAATGAGTGAAACGTCTATGCAGTTTATGGCTGGAGTGATAAAGCATGTTCAAAGTTTCACAGCAATTACTAATCCTACAGTAAACTCATATAAACGATTAGTGCCTGGTTATGAAGCCCCTTGTTACGTTGCTTGGTCTGGTCAAAACAGAAGTCCGTTAATTCGAATTCCTTCTTCAAGAGGATTAAGTACGCGAATCGAAGTTCGTTCTGTAGACCCAACAGCCAACCCATATCTTGCAATGGCTGTTATTCTTCAAGCGGGACTCGATGGCATTAAAAACAAACTGACTCCTCCACCAGCAGTGGATCGAAATATCTATGTAATGACAGAAGAAGAAAGAAATGAAAATGGTATTTACAACTTGCCATCTTCCCTTCATTCAGCATTAACGGAGCTTGGAAAGAGCGAAGTAATTCGCGGGGCACTTGGCGAACATATTTATGCAAACTTTGTCGAAGCCAAAGAGATTGAATGGGATATGTTCCGTACCACAGTTCATCCGTGGGAGAGAGAACAATATTTGAAGATGTATTAATAGTATAATAGCAATGTTTATAGCCTTTTACGGAGGGGCAAGATTTTATTTTGATTGTAGGAAATCATATACGTCCCCTTAAAAAACAGGAAAATTATTTGAAAACATCGATCAGTCGCTTGTAGACTTGATCGGTGTTTTTATATTTTTATTCGCTATGAGATAAATTACCTTATCCATATTTTAATCTTGTCATAATCTATAAATAGTATCAGGAAAGGGGGGGTATAAGATGTCTGGATATGAAGGTGAATATGGTGGAAGACGCAATTCGAATTTTGCGTTGATCGTCGTTTTATTTATCCTACTTATTATTGTAGGAGCGTCATTCCTGTATTAATACAGGAATGATATTCTACGAGCTTAACTATTAAGTAGTAGGATATAAGGTAAGTTTAATACAATTAAGATAACATCCGCCTGTTTTTAACTTCTCTAAAAAGTGACTTTCTCTTAATTGAGTTGGTCGCTTTTTTATTTGTCAGAAAATCGCCATTAAATAATAGTTGTTAAATCAAAACAACAGTCCGATTTCTTTCATGTGCCCATTAAACTTATCGATTAATCGAGTCGTCTTCTAAAAAAGGCCGTCCCAAAAGTCAATAATTAAATTGACTAGAGGACAGCCTTTAAAACCGGTTTTAACTTTTAAGATCTTTTTAAAACTAAAGAATCTGTACTAATTCTGAGTGTAAAACTCGTTGAGCAGTAATGATTACATTTGAAGCTGTTCTTCCGTATACAGTATATATTCCACCGTTTTGATTAGGTACAATTTCAACTTCATATTGAAACGCCCCTCCAATTAAATTAAGAGTTACAAAAGTAGAGGCATTAGCACCTGCGTTAAAGTTAGCCGATGAAAGTTGTTGTCTTGTTCCATTTAGTCTAAAGACTCTAACTACTCCGGTAAGCGGACCTCCAGTACGATTGAGGATTTTGACTCGAACGTTAGTTGCGTTTGCAGGTTGATTTCCGAAGTTTTCAATTGCTCCAGTAGTGAATGGCATAGAATACACCTCCTTACATTGAGAGAATTATAATCTGCAGATTATATAAACATAGTATTCAGTAAAACTATTAATGTGCTATACATATGAATCAAATTGTAATAAATATTAAGATTGTATAAGAAATGAACCAACATTTTTTGAAGTGAACTAGCAAAGAATAAGATAATATAAAATTCGTTATTCGCCAAAATAATACTTTCTAGTATAAATTAAAATTTATAAGGTAACTTTATTATTGTGAGATCCCTTCGCAGAATCTCATGAAATTACGGCCCTCCTGTTGAAGCAGTGGGGCTTTTTTATATCCCCAAAAGTTAATCGTTGAAAAACAAAAAATTCTATCAGAAAATTATTTAATTTCTTTCATACACCCCCCAATTAATATTTAAAAGAGGTATTTATAGTTTTATGTCTAACTAGTGTAGTGTAAGAAAAAAGAGAAGGAGTTATTGATATCAATTTGTTTGAGTTCCAAGTTCTACCATATAGGTAAGGGGGAGAAGTATTTGTTTTCGAAGTTTATTAAAGTAATATTATTAGCAGTATTGGTATTAAGTATTAGTCCATACAAACTAGATACCGCGAGCGCCGCTTCCGTCATGTGGGGGAAGACCGAATTAAAGTTGGGACAAATCGGTAAAGTAACGATTTTAGCTGATACAGTATTAACGAAATTAGAAAGTGATGGCTCTCTTTCAACTGTTCGAGCAATGAAAAAAGGGGAAGAGTATCGAGTTTATAGCTTTAAGTCTAATCACGGTGGTCTATATGGCGTAGGTAGTGGTAGTTTCGTTCAAAAAAGTGAAAAAGTGAATTATGAAACGCCATCCAAATCAAAACTTGCTCTTTTGAAAGAAATTAGTGAAAATCCAAAAAAAGTACAACAGCCAACGCAACAATTCACAGGAGATGGATTAGAAGTAATACCAGGTGCACCAACAAGTTTTGGCAATTGTAAAGAGATGAATGAATACTATCCAAACGGTGTTAAAAAGGGACATCCTGCTTATAAATCCAAACATGACCGTGATAAAGATGATTGGTCTTGTGAGCGATAAGTAACTTTTGGTAAACATATGAAAACAACCAATATAACAAATGTAATAGAGTTCCAATCAGAAAAGATTGTGAACTCTATTTTTTATTCTTTGATATAGGAGTGAGTTGTTTTACAAATAAGTTTACAACAATTAGGTATAGTTTATAATAAAATTAGAACGAATGTTTCTTTTTAGGGAGGGAAATAATGAGGAAAGCACTATTAATTATAGACGTTCAAAACGGCATGTTTCAAAAAGACAATATTGTACATAACGGTGATAAATTACTCCGAAATTTGAAAGGTTTAATAACGCAAGCGCGTTCTACCGAAACACCAATTATATATGTGCAACATAATGGACCAGTTGGTAAACCTTTGGAAAAAGGTACAAAAGGTTGGGAGATTCATCCGGATATAACTCCTAAAACTGAGGATATAATCATTCAAAAAACCACTCCGGATTCTTTTTTTAGAACTACGTTAGATGATGAACTTAAAAAACAAGGAATTGAGCATCTGGTTATTGCTGGAATTCAGTCGGAAGTGTGTGTTGATACAACGTGCAGAGTAGCTTTCAGTATGGAGTATAAAGTCACTTTAGCTTCAGATGCACACAGTACATGGGATTCGAAAATAATTTCTGCTCAACAAATTATTAACCATCACAATGATGTAATGCGTTGGTTTGCTGATGTGTATTCAAGTAAAGATATTAAATTTTGATCATTAAGGAAAGCTGCTAAGGTTAACGGTTTATTAAAATAGCAATTAGTCCTACTCACATATTACGAGTAGGAC
The DNA here is from genome assembly GCF_056396485.1 of Psychrobacillus sp. 05T411. Classification (NCBI taxonomy): domain Bacteria; kingdom Bacillati; phylum Bacillota; class Bacilli; order Caryophanales; family Bacillaceae; genus Psychrobacillus; species Psychrobacillus sp. 05T411. The sequence continues at coordinate 250,289 of NZ_JBFTLO010000003.1, forward strand.
TTTTTTTATTTAACTTACCGTCTTTTTCTTCAAAAAATGTTTTTAAACACAGTGTTTATTTTTATGATATTTGATAAATCTTCACGAACCCAAAAGAAGAGAATCAATCTAAATTTTCTCTTCTTCCAGCCATTCCTGATTATATAAAATCATTTCATTGATCTGTTTCTCACTGACAGTTACGTCTTTCTGGAAAAGCAAATCTAAAAATGCTTTATGTGAATGTAGTGTTTGCTCAATGTTGCTAGACTGTTTGGAGGTAACCATTTTAGGCTTATACAATTCATAGATGGTTTTTCCAATTTCGATAACAAAGGCATTTTCAGTAGCTTCAAGCACTGCATAATGGAATTCCAAGTCGATGTCGGCCAGTTCCTCGGGGCTTAGCTCGGGCTTTAGTCGCTGGGCTTGGCTATGGTAAACTTCTTCGATTTTTTTAATCTTTTCTTCAGACCATTTGGCACGAATGAGATTGATCATCAGAATCTCGAAATGTTGACGGAATTCTATTAGCATCTCTGTATTATTGCTGTGCAAAATCAAGCTAAAGATCAAGGGATTTAAAGAAAAGTGTGAAGGGTTGTTGGTGATGAACATCCCTTCACCGCGCTTAATTTGTATGACTCCAATCGATTCCAGTACTTTTACTGCTTCCCGGAGAGGGGTCCTGCTAACGCCGAGCTGTTCGACCATTTCCGCTTCTGTAGGTAATTTATCGCCATTTTTTAGCGTCCCGTCTAATAGCTTGTTTTTTATGGTGGCGACAATTTCATTTGAGATTTTGTCGGAAGTTGTTAGTTTTTCGAAGTGCATTAGGTAGATCCCCCAGTCATGTTTACATTCTTCTCTATAGATTATATCGGATAAATTCAATTTTGAATGAAATATATTAATTTTACAATGATTTTGAATATTTCATTTACAAATGATAATGAAGCTGATAACATATAAAATTAAGTACATCATATGTAGTATGTAGTAAATAGAAAGGAAGTGTCATGTTTGGTAAAGCACACAATTGCAAGCATTCCAGGTGATGGGATTGGCCCAGAAGTTATAGAGGAAGCTATTAAAGTATTAAGAGCAGTGGAAGAAATACACGGTAATTTGCAATTTGAAATCGATTCTTATGATTGGAATTGTAAACGTTATTTGGAAACCGGACGAATGATGCCTGAAGATGGTATAAAAATATTGGCTCCGTATGACGCCATTTTATTCGGTGCAGTGGGATCGCCGGAAGTCCCAGATCATATTTCCGTTTGGGAGTTAATCCTACCAATCAGAAGAGAGTTTCAACAATACATAAATTTAAGGCCTATCAAATTGTTAAAGGGAATTGAAAGTCCTTTAGCAAATAAAGGTATAGAAGATATTGATTTTGTTGTAGTACGTGAAAATACAGAAGGGGAGTACTCCAATAGTGGAGGTCGTTTGCATGTTGGTACTCCATATGAAGTAGTCGTTCAAAATAGTGTTTTTACAAAAATGGGTAGTGAACGGGTAATAAAATATGCTTATGAACTAGCACGAAAAAGAGGTTCAAAGCAATTATCCGTTGCAACTAAATCTAATGCTATTAATTTTTCTATGCCATTTTGGGATGAAGTGACGAAAGAAGTTGGCTTAGACTTTAAAGAAATAGAACCAAAGTTTTACCATATCGATGCATTAGTTGCCTTTTTTGTATCAAAACCAGAAATCTTTGATGTAGTCGTTGGAAGCAACTTATTTGGTGATATATTAACAGATTTAGGTGCAGCGATTTCAGGAGGGCTTGGAACTGCGCCTTCCGGAAATATCAATCCTGAAAAGAAATACCCATCGATGTTTGAAGCAATTCATGGCTCTGCCCCAGATATCGCGGGTAAAGGCATTGCAAATCCAATTGCACAAATTTGGAGCACCTCCTTAATGTTAGAACATCTAGGATATCCGGAAATGGCCAAAATAATAGTCGATGGAATAGAAGATACATTAGTAGAAGGTAAAGTGAGAACACCGGATTTAGGTGGAACTGCTTCTACAACAGAATTTGCAGATGAAATTATTGAAAATATTAAAAAGTATGCATAAGGGGGATTTATAATTGGGTCAATTAGAAGCTAAAGTTATTGCAGTCACAGGAGCGGGCGGCGGAATGGGGAAAACAGTAGTAGAAAATCTTTTGGCAGAAGGTGCAACAGTAGTTGCTTTGGATATTAATACAGAATCTTTAACTTCTATCGAAAATGAAAATATACGTGTCAAAGCTATTAATCTGTTAGATGAAGACAGTATTCAACAAACTTTCAAAGAAATATTCGATGAGTTTAATAAATTGGATGGGCTTGTCAATATAGCTGGAATAGCACAAGCTGCCAAACCAATCACGGAAGTAGAACTTTCAGAGTGGCATAAAATAATGGATATCAATGCTACTGCCATATTTTTAACGAGCCGTGAAGCAGTGAGATATATGAAGGAAACAAAAAATGGATCCATTATTAATATAGGTTCCGTATCTGTTACTAGACCTCGTCCGGGTTTGCAAAGCTATGTTGCATCAAAAGGTGCGGTTGAAGCATTCTCTAAAGCTTTAGCACTTGAAACAGCTCCATTTAATATTCGTGTAAATGTACTACATCCTGGTCCAGCCGATACTCAAATGTTAGGACAGTTCTCTTCGCAACAAGCTGGCGAAGTAGAGTTAAATAAAGATATTTTTGCAGAGAGCGTTCCATTAGGTAGATTGATTAATCCAACTGATATTTCGGCAACGGTTACACATTTATTAACAGATGGTGCTCAAATCATTACTGGTGCAGTAATCCATGTAGATGGCGGAAGAAGCATCTAGAAAGGAAGTATGAAATGGAAAACATTCAAATGTTAATTGATGGGGAATGGATTGGAAGCGAGAATGAACAATGGATAGACGTCATTAATCCAGCTTCTGGAGAGTTAATTACACAAATCGTTCGTGGAAATGAAAACCATGCTGATCGAGCAGTCCAAGCTGCGAGAAAAGCATTAAAAAGTAAAGAGTGGAAATCTGTTAAACCATTTGAAAGAGGGCAATTTCTACAAGAAACGGCAAGATACATTAGAGCCAATGCGGAAGAATTGGCGGAACTTGAATCTTTAGATATTGGTAAGCCAATTGCACAAGCAAAAGCGGATATTGAAGCTGCAGCTCGCTATTTTGAATTTTATGGTGGCTTAGCTGACAAAGTGTTCGGGGACACTATTCCAATTGAAGAAGATTTATTAAATGTAACGGTCATAGAGCCGATTGGGGTTACGCTTCATATTGTACCTTGGAATTATCCTATTCAAATTACGGCGCGCAGCGTAGCGGCTGCAATCGCTACAGGAAATGTAGTTATTGTGAAAAGTTCTGAAGATACTCCGCTTACTACGAACTTTTTAGCGAAATGGTTCGATGAAAAACTTCCAAAAGGGGTATTTCAACATCTTACAGGTTATGGAGCGGAAATTGGCTCCGCACTGACTGTGCACCCAGGTATCAATCAAATTACTTTTACTGGTTCAGTTCCAACAGGAATCGCGGTAATGAAGTCGGCCGCAAACAACGTTGTGCCTGTTACACTTGAGTTAGGTGGTAAATCACCAAATGTTGTTTTTAAAGATGCAGATTTAGATAGAGCAGTTCCTGCAATTATTAATTCAATTGTGCAAAATGCAGGCCAAACCTGTTCTGCAGGATCTCGTCTTTTAGTAGATGAAACGATTGCAGACGAATTACTAGAAAAATTAGTAGAAAAGTTTCAACATTTAAAAGTTGGACCACCAGCTAACGATGCAGAAGTGGGCCCAATTATAAATGAAAAACAATACAACCGAATTCTAAAAATTTTAAGTTCTATTGATAAGCAAGGGAAAATTTTAGTAGGTGGAGAAGCTGTTCGAGTGGAAGAATATGAAGAAGGCTTTTATATAAGCCCTGCAATAATCGAAGCTTCCAATCATAATAACTCTTTTGTACAGGAAGAAATTTTTGGACCTGTGCTTAGTGTTGTACGTTTTAGTGATGTGGAAGAAGCAATTGAATTAGCGAATGCTACTGAATATGGACTAGTTGCTGGCGTTTGGACAAAAGATATTGATGTAGCACATTATGTTGCTTCGCGTATTGAAAGTGGCCAAGTTTTTATCAATAGCTACGGGGCAGCAGGTGGTGTTCAAATGCCATTTGGTGGATATAAAAAAAGTGGCATTGGACGAGAAAAAAGTCATTTAGCCGTGCAAAACTATATTCAAATAAAAAATGTTGCTATTCAAGTGCAACTGTAAAGTATTTAAATAAGCTGTATAGGAGGCTTAAGATGAAAGCTTTAAGCACAATTAGTAGTTTTGCTGGTAAATACTTTGCTTTTATAGTAATCGTGTTTTCCATCTTAGCTTTTATGGTTCCAAGTTTGTTTTCGTCATTTGGTGCGTATATAACAATCCTACTTGGAGTCGTAATGTTCGGTATGGGTCTTACACTAAAAGCATCTGACTTTAAATTAGTTTTTACCAATCCAATCCCTGTTCTAATAGGAATAGTTGCACAATTTTCGATTATGCCAACGATCGCTTTTATCATTGCTTACTTATTAAAATTGCCTGCAGAACTTGCGGCAGGTTTAGTTCTATTAGGTAGTGTTCCTGGAGGGACTTCTTCCAATGTAATGGTATATTTGGCAAAAGGAAACGTTCCTCTTTCGATTACCATGACGAGTGTTTCTACATTACTAGCGCCCATCATGACGCCACTTCTATTATTAGTATTCGCGGGCCAATGGTTGCCGGTTGATCCAATGTCTATGTTCATGTCCATTATCAAAGTAATTATTATTCCGATTATCTTAGGATTATTAGTTAATAAATTCTTACCTACTGTTACGGAGAAAAGCGAATCTATTTTGCCTCTAATCTCTATCGTTGCGATTACCATTATTGTTTCTGCAATCGTTGCAAACAATAAAGAAAATATTGCAACTGCAGGAGTACTAGTATTCGTAGCAGTATTACTGCATAATGGATTTGGCCTATTAATAGGATACTACGCGGCGAAAGCTTTAAAACTATCTCGTCAAGACCAACGTACTATATCGATTGAAGTAGGAATGCAAAACTCCGGGCTTGGTGTAGCATTGGCTGCCTCTTATTTCACGCCACTAGCTGCATTACCAAGCGCATTTGCATCTGCTTGGCAAGTAATCACTGGTACCTTTCTCGCTACATACTGGGCAAAGCATGAAGTTCCAAATGATACTAATTCTAAATCTAAAGTAAAATCACAACAGGAGCCTTTAGCTAAAGCATAAGAAATTTAATGAATTAAAAAAGACCGCTTAATGATTTTTTATTAAGCGGTCTTAAACTATTGGTTATAGAAAAGCGTTAAGGCTTTAATTTCGCCTTAACGCTTTTTATTTTTATCTATTTTTAGTGTATACGATTGTACAGAACCATTCTATTTACTAAATGAAAGGAGAACTTAGCGATGAGTCAATTAACGAATGATGCTAAATATAGTTGAAATGGAGGTTTTGAAATAAATTATGTAAACGCATGATAATAAACTATGAAATTATATTCTTTCAGCATTTATTAATAAAGAGACTAAAAACACTACGAATAGTAGAGAAAGGAGAAAGAGCATGTTTATTAGACCATGTGAAGGAAGAATTACTTCAAGGTTTAGCCCTCTCCGAAAAAATCCAATAACAGGTGAATGGAAAGCACATAAAGGAGTAGATTTTGGAAGTGATGGAAATCCAATTATAATAGCTTCCGAAAAAGGTACAGTGAATCGAGCGGAAGTAATTGGTGGCTATGGAAATACGGTCATATTAACACATATAGTAAACGGGAAAAAATACGAAACATTGTATGCACATTTGAAATCCATCTCAGTGAAAGCGGGACAAACAGTTAAACAAGGGCAACAAATTGGAATAAAAGGGGCCACTGGCAATAGTACGGGCGTACATTTACATTTTGAAATGCATATTCCAGCATATGCTCCAGGACAACCAAACGCAGTAAATCCACTATATTATATAGTAGATCCGGCAGTGGAAGAAGTACAGAAAATGTTAGTTCTAATCGGCTACCAGCTTAATGTGGACGGAATTGAAGGACCAATTACTGAAGAGGCAATTAAAAGCTTCCAGCAGTCTAAGGATTTAGCAGTGGATGGAATAGTAGGAGACGATACATTAGCTGCACTGAAAAAGGAGGAATTAAGTATGGCAGAACCAAAACTAACAGTTGGACAGGAAGCGATTCGTCAAGAAGCAATTAGATTGAAAATTACAGATGGCAATGATCCACTTAAAAGCGTAAATCAATTTTATGCTTGGGCAGTTGCAATACCGATTGCACAGAAAGTCGAGCAACTAGAAAAACGTATTTTAGAATTAGAAAAAAAAATAGCCTAATAAGAGATTGTTGAAAAAGTCTAAGTAGTGACTTATTCAACAATCTTTTTTATTTTGGAAAGCAGAATAATTTCCGTCATATTACATCTATATTTGGGGAATCATAAGAAGAAGTTTGGTTTTGTTCACTTAGTGGTATTAGTGATGAAAATACTGAAAAGCCGAAAAAGTCTGTGTAGTACAGAGTAGTTGACTAATGGCTAGTAATCTAATAGGATTTTATTGGCAAGAGAATGGCACTGACACAAAGGAGGAAACAAGGATGAAAAAAGGTAACTTACTATTAATTATAGTAGCTGCAACTGTTTTGCTATTAGTAGCATGTGGGAATGGTACAAGTAAAGAAAATGATAAAAACACATTAACTGCTATAAAAGATAATGGCGAAATGACTGTTGGGATCATGGGTACATATGCACCTTATAATTTTATGAACAAAGACCATGAATATGATGGATTTGACGTTGATATTGCTAAAGAATTAGCAAAGCGTTTAGGTGTAGAAGCTAACTTTGTCGCACAAGAATTTTCAGGTTTAATCCCTGGCTTGCAAAAAGGCAAATTTGATATATTAGTGAGTCAAGTGACGATTACAGAAGATCGACAAAAACAATTAGATTTCACGGAACCTTATATAACAAATGATGTAAAAGTAATAGTCAAAGAAGATAATACAACCGTTCAATCCGTAGAAGATTTCAAAGGGAAAAAAATCGCGGTAGGTTTAGGGACGAACGATGAAGCATTTTTACGTAATGATTTAATGCCACAAGTTGGTGATTTCCAAATCAACACGTACGATGATGTTATCACAACGCTTAAAGATCTAGATGCAGGACGTGTAGATGCTACGATTAATAATGCTTACGCTTTAAAACCAATCGTTGAAGAAAATGGATTTAAAGTAAAAGCAGTCGGAGCGCCGATTAAATCAGATCAAGCAGCAGTGGCTGTTAAAAAAGGAAACACTGAATTAGTTGATGCGCTTAACAAAGCATTAGATGAAATGAAAGCAGACGGCACCTATAAAGAAATTTTCGTCAAATGGTTTGATGAAGAACCTAAAGCCGAGTAAAGAAAGAGGTAGTGTTACATGGATATAATAATAGATAATATCCCTTTTTTATTAAAAGGAGCTTATTATACATTATTAATAACGGTGGTATCTATGTTTTTCGGCTTAATCATCGGTTTAATAACAGCGATTGCACGCTTAAAGGGCAATCGCTTCTTTCGTAATGTAGCGAGAGTGTATGTATCGATTATTCGGGGAACACCACCATTAGTTCAAATTTTTATCGTGTATTTTGGACTAGTTGATTTTGGGATAGAGTTAGGTTCGTTGACAGCCGCTTATATTGCCTTAAGTATTAATATCGGTGCCTATGTATCGGAGGCATTTCGTGGGGCAATCCAAGCAGTTCCAGCTGGTCAAACAGAAGCCGCGCTTGCCACTGGGATGACAGAGGCACAGGCTATTCGCCGCATTGTAATCCCACAAGCGATACGCATCGCAATTCCCCCTTTAGGGAATACTTTTGTTGGGATGTTAAAAGAGACTTCCTTAGTTTCCGCAATTGCAGTGACGGAGCTTATGCGCTCAGCCCAATTATTAATCGCACAGTACTATGTGAATATGCCGTTTTATTTAACGATTGCATTAATGTACTGGATCATGAGTACCGTATTTACATTTATATTGAACAAATTAGAAAAAAGATTATCTGTATACTAAGGGGGAAGAGTCTTGATACAAGTAAATGATTTATCGAAAAGCTTTGATCAAAATGAAGTACTAAAAAATATTTCATTGACCATTCCCGCCCATCAAGTAGTCGCTGTGATTGGACCAAGTGGTTCCGGAAAAAGTACATTTTTACGTTGTTTAAATGGATTAGAGATGATTACTAGTGGGGCAATTTCTGTTAATAATCATCAAATAAATGCAACAGATTCGAAAAAATTGCAACAAAAAACGATTCACTCAATCCGTCAAGATACCGGCATGGTTTTCCAACAATTTAACTTATATCCCCATAAAACGGTGATTGAAAATGTAATGGAAGCCATTATCGTCGTGAAGAAACAATCAAAAGAACAAGCGAAAAAAATCGCTTCCCAATTGTTGAAAAGGGTCGGCTTGCAAGAAAAGGAAAATGTCTATCCTTCGAAACTATCAGGAGGACAACAGCAACGTGTAGCGATTGCACGTGCACTTGCAATGGAACCGAAAATTATGTTATTTGACGAACCAACGTCTGCACTCGATCCAGAACTAGTTGGAGAAGTATTAAAAGTGATGAAAGAATTGGCGGACGAAGGGATGACAATGGTCATCGTTACGCATGAGATGAAGTTTGCCCAAGATGCGGCGAATCGTATTTTATTTATGGCGGACGGTCAAATTGTGGAGGATGCAGAACCGAAAACGTTTTTTGCACATCCATCCACTGATCGTGCCCAAAAGTTTTTAGCGAAAGTAAATGAATTTTAACTAAAGGAGTATGATTGATAATGGAAGTAAAAGCAATATGGCAAGGTGGAAGAGCGTTTGAAGCAAAAGGACCTTCTGGTTATCCGATGGTAATGGATGCAACAGCAAACTATGGAGGACTAGGACAAGCACCAACACCAACCGAAATGTTACTTAGTTCGTTAGCGGGATGTATCGGTATTGACGTTACAATGATATTAAAACCGCATTTAGAAAAAATTGAATCCATCGAAATTACAGTAGACGGGGCTCGTCGGGAAGAATTACCAACTGCATTTACTGCAGCTGATTTATTATTCGATGTAAAAGGGGATATCGATGCAAAAAAAGTAATTCGTGCCATAAAACTTGGAGAAGAAAAATATTGTGCCGTATCTGCTTCGTTGAAAGCAGATATCTCCTATCGCTTAGTTCTAAACGGAGAAGAAGTAGAAATACAGGAAGAATCATAAAACAAAACCCTCTCACCATTTAAAGGTGAGAGGGTTTTTCGATGATTTAAACGAAAATGTCCACTTTTCGTTTAAATATGATATCGGCTCTTTGTCATCATACGGACATTCGTATCATTTGTCAAGTTTTCAAGAATTCTATTGGATATTGCGGTATACACCAACTACTTTACCAAGAATCGATACTTGGTTAACGATAATCGGATCCATCGAAGAATTCTCAGGTTGCAATCGGAAGAAAGTTTTTTCTTTGAAAAAACGTTTAACCGTAGCTTCATCTTCTTCTGTCATCGCGACAACGATATCTCCATTATTTGCAGATTGCTGTTGTTTTACAACAACATAATCTCCATTTAAAATTCCCGCCTCGATCATACTATCTCCCATAATCTCTAACATAAATAAATGATCATCAGCTGTACCGAACGTTTCAGGCAGTGGGAAAAATTCCTCAATATTTTCAATTGCAGTAATCGGAAGACCAGCGGTTACTTTCCCTACTAGTGGTACATGCACGACTCCTTGTTTTTCCGCAATCCCGTCCAGTATTTCTATTGCGCGCGGTTTCGTTGGGTCTCTTCTAATAAGTCCTTTACTCTCTAAGCGAGCAAGATGCCCGTGCACCGTAGAACTCGATGCTAGTCCAACTGCTTCGCCAATTTCCCGTACAGATGGTGGATACCCTTTTGTACGAACTTCTTCCTTAATAAAAGCTAAAATATCTTCTTGTCTTTTCGACGCTTTTTTCATTGAGTTCACCTCTTTTTTTTGGTCATTTTTCTACTAATTTCTTTCTTACTAATAGTATAACAGTCTCTCAAACTTTATGCAAACATAGGTTCTAATAAGTGTTGACAAAAACAAATGTTCGTTTTATTATTAGAACATACATTCCGAACAAGCATTCTAATTAGGGGGATTTATAGATGAACTGGATGAAAGAAAACTATTTTATTACATTATTTTTAGGATTAAGTTTCGCTTTTTTGATGACAATAATAATTTCCAATACAATGTCGACAGAACAACAGCATCAAATTAAAATAGAACAAGGTGATTCTTTATGGGAACTTGCAGATAAGTTTGCAACGAATGAACCAAAAGAAGTTTGGATAAAAAACGTGATGGTCATAAATAATCTACAAACCTCCCATATTAAAGCAGGGGATATGCTTTTCATTCCAGAGGTAAAAGATAATTTTCATTTTGATCATGGTACAGAGATAGCGAGTGATAGCAATTGAAAGCAGTCATATATTGTCGTGTGAGCACAGCAAAAGAGACACAAGAATCCTCTTTGACTAGACAACAAGAAGAGTTGATGGAATTTGCACAAGCACAAGGTTATGAAGTAAGTGAAGTGTTTTCCGACCAACATAGCGGATATGATATGGAGCGTGATGGGCTACTTGATCTACTCACATACATTAAAGAATTCGATATTAAAGCGGTTTTTGTCCAAGATGAAACCAGAATCGGTCGCGGAAATGGTCGAATGGCAGTGCTCCATTTACTGCAAAAAACTAACACTTCCGTCTTTACTTTACAAGATAAAGGAATATTAAATTTAAACGAGATGGATTCCATGCTGTTAGAAATTTTAGCGCTTGTAGAGGAGTACCAACGAAAGCTTCATAATGCCAAGATTAAACGGGGGATGAAGCGTGCTGTCTCGAAAGGATTTCGACCAGAGAAAAACTTAAAATCGAAAGGGAATCCGGAAGGAAGGGAACGTATTGATACACCTGTTGAGGAAATTGTAAGACTTAGAAATGCAGGCTTAACTTACGACGAAATAACCTCCACATTAAAAGGATTAGGCTTTGAAATTAGTAAAGCAACTGTTCATCGTAGATATATTGAATTTGTGGAGTCTCAGGAAGTGTAAAGACTTGCACTCTGACGGTTTTTTCCTTACCTTTATAAGAGGTACAAAAGGAAAGGATGATATATATGTTAAGTAAAGAAAAACTAGCGCGAATTAGCGAGCTCTCTAAAAAATCTAAAACAACAGGTCTATCTATAGAAGAAGCAAAAGAACAAAGCGCTCTAAGAAAAGAATACTTAGAAACGTTTCGCTCTACGATGAGAGATACGATTGAGAGTGTAAAAATTATTGATCCGGCAGGAAATGATGTTACTCCAGCGAAAGTACAACAAGCGAAAAAAGGTAAGTTTCTGAATTAATCATTTCAGAAACCATTGATAATAGGTGCATTGTTGTCTAAACTAGTACTATAGTTAAAAATTTTGTTCGAGAGGATGTCATTTATGTCATTACAGTCAGATTTACTTGCAATTAATACAATTCGTACCTTATCTATTGATGCAATTGATAAGGCAAATTCAGGCCATCCAGGTCTTCCTATGGGAGCAGCACCAATGGCTTATACCTTATGGACAAAACATTTACGTCACAACCCTAATAATCCTAACTGGTTTAATCGTGACCGTTTTGTATTATCAGCAGGTCATGGTTCCATGCTTCTTTATAGTCTTCTTCACCTTGGTGGATATAACCTACCAATGGAAGAGATTAAAAACTTTAGACAGTGGGGCTCTAAAACTCCAGGACATCCAGAGTTTGGTCATACTGCGGGTGTAGAAGCAACAACAGGGCCACTTGGACAAGGTATTGGAATGGCGGTAGGTATGGCAATGGCAGAAGCTCATTTAGCTGCTACGTACAATAAAGCTGACCATGCTATTGTAGATCATTACACATATGCTCTATGCGGAGATGGTGATTTAATGGAAGGTGTTGCAGCAGAGGCAATTTCTCTTGCGGGACATTTACAATTAGATAAATTAATCGTCTTATATGATAGTAATGACATCTCTCTAGATGGAGATTTACATAAATCTTTCTCTGAGAAAATTGAAAAACGCTTTGAATCTTATGGTTGGAATTATATTTTAGTAACTGATGGTAATGATATCGCTGAAATTTCTGCTGCGATTGATAAAGCAAAAGGTCAAAATGATAAACCGACAATCATAGAAGTAAAAACCGTTATCGGATTTGGTTCTCCAAATAGAGCCGGTAAATCGGATGCGCATGGTATGCCACTTGGAAAAGATGAAACAGCTTTAGCTAAAGCTGCATACGAATGGGCTTTCGAAGGTGACTTCCATGTGCCAGAAGAAGTGTATGAAACTTTTAAAGAAGCTTCAGAGCGCCAAGGAGTAAGTGAAGAGACTGCTTGGAATGAAACGTTTAATGCATATGAAGCTGCATATCCAGAACTTGCTACTACATTTAAACAAGCGATCAGTGGAGAAATGCCAGCGAATTTTGCGGATGCATTGAAGACATATGAAGAAGGTACTTCTCATGCGACTCGTTCTGCTTCAGGTGATGCGATTAATGCAATCGCACAAAATCTACCTTCATTCTTTGGAGGCAGCGCAGATTTAGCTGGTTCAAATAAAACGACGATGAAAAATGCAGGAGATTTTGCTGCAGAGAATTATGCAGGAAAAAATATTTGGTTCGGTGTGCGTGAATTCGCGATGGGTGCTGCATTAAACGGTATGGCGCTTCACGGTGGCTTAAACGTGTTCGGTGGTACATTCTTCGTATTTAGTGATTATGTGCGACCAGCCATTCGTTTATCTGCTTTAATGGGCTTACCTGTAACTTATGTATTTACACATGATAGTATTGCTGTTGGAGAAGACGGTCCTACACATGAACCAGTTGAGCATTTAGCTTCTTTACGTGCTATGCCAGGACTTTCAGTCGTTCGTCCTGCAGATGCAAACGAAACGGCAGAGGCATGGAAACTTGCTGTTTCTGCGAAAGATCATCCGACAGTGCTTGTCTTATCTCGTCAGAACTTACCAACATTAAAAGGTTCTGTAGAACAAGCGAGTAGCGGTGTAGCAAAAGGTGCATATGTGGTTTCACCGAATGAAAACGCGGAAGCAATTTTACTTGCGACAGGTTCTGAAGTAAGTCTTGCTGTAGAAGCACAGGCAGCGCTTGCTGATGAAGGCATTCAAGTTTCTGTTGTTTCGATGCCGTCATGGGATTTATTTGAGAAACAAGATGCAGCCTATAAACAATCTGTCTTACCAGCTCATTTAACAAAACGATTAGCGATTGAAATGGGAGCATCTCTTGGATGGCATCGTTATGTTGGGTTTGAAGGAGACGTTATTGCAATCGATCAGTTCGGTGCAAGTGCTCCGGGTGAAATAGTGATGAAAGAGTATGGTTTCTCTGTAGAAAACGTTATTTCGAAGATGAAAAACCTACTTCAAAAGTAAGAAATGTATAAAAGCAGTTCGAATACTTGTCGTTAATAGTATTCGAATTGCTTTTTTCTTTTTATTTATATAGAATGCATAGGGAATATATAGTATAATTTTCTGTGGTGTCTTGTACAAGTAGACAAGAACGTAAAGGAGGAGAAAATATGCAAACTTGGATTTGGATTGTTATTGTAATCGTTGCGTTAATCGCTGGTGCGGCAATCGGTTTCTTTGCAGCACGTCAATATATGATGAAATATTTAAAAGAAAACCCACCTATTAATGAACAAATGCTTCGTATGATGATGGCACAAATGGGACGTAAGCCTTCGGAAAAACAAGTAAAACAAATGATGAATCAAATGAATAAAATGCAAAACAAATAAAAGCACTCTACMAAGAGTGCTTTTATTTATTGAGTAACTTATTTTCTTGTAAAAAGTCTGCAACTACTTGCTCATACATTTCACTATTTTCATTAAACGATTTTGCGTGCAAACCAATATCAAATAATTTTAATGTTTTGGGTCCTTGTTTCTGTTCGAATAATTCTTCGGTCATTTTGGGAAGTATAAAATCATCTTGCATGCTGTGAATAAATAGCACTGGTTTTTCAATCTTATCTACTACATCAATCGGTGATACTAAGTCTAGTGTATAGCCGTCCCGCATTTTTAAAAATAAATTAGCAAATCGAATGGCAAGTCCTGTACGAAGCGGAGTCGTKTGTTTGATGATATGTGTCACTTGTTCTTCAAAATTGGAAAAAGCACAATCAGAAATATAGAAATCTGCGTCATCTTTTATGGAACCTGCATACAGCAGCATTGTTGCTGCACCCATTGATTCACCATGGATGCCAATAACCGCTGTTTCTCCTGCCCGCTCACGTACTACTTCTACAATAGATTGTAAATCGATCTTTTCATAAAAACCAAAACTAGTTGTTTTTCCACCAGAATCCCCATGTCTTCGATGATCGTAGACAACACTGTTGAATCCTAGTCTTTCAAACATACGAACAAATCGAAGTGAATTAATTTTATTTTCGGTCACACCATGACAAATAATCACATAATTTTTTGTTTCTAATGGTTCCACAAAGATTGCTTTTAGGGAATATCCATTTTTTGACTCGATCCACTGTTCTGTTTTGTTCACTGCACGAAACCAAGCCTCGTCTAGACGTTTTGACGTAATTTCGCGATTTAATATGAAATCATTCTCTTTTTTCTTCATATACATTAACTTATTCGTAACGATAAATCCAAAAACAGTGGCGATCGCCGTGACGGCACTTGTAAAAATACTCGTCCAAACGATTACTCTTTTCTTCATAGCCTCCACTCCTATTTTTTGGGAATCTTATACATATCCGATTCAATACTCATTTGTTTTAGCATATTCACAACATTTCCAGTTGCTCCTCGTTCTCATAATTTTTCCACAGTTTGCATGAGTTCATGCATGATATTTCACAGTTGTTTTATTTATATTTTTTCATTTTGCGGACCGTAAAGTGGTTCAACCTCGATAATTGGCGCCAATTTTGGTAAGCTTAAGTAGAATAACTCTCCAATTCTATTGTAAGAATCATTGTTTAAACAAGCAACTTCTAATTATATTTAGTAGAATAAAGAGGGTAGTCGATATGGGGAAGAAATACAGGGGAAAATGAGGAGGAAATGAAATTGACAAATGAAGTAGTTATCGTAAGTGCAGTAAGAACAGCAATCGGATCATTTCAAGGAGCATTAAAAGATGTGCCAGCAACAAAGTTAGGTGCCATTGTAATTGAAAAAGCGTTAGAAAAAGCAGGAGTATCAAAAGAGGCTGTAGATGAAGTGATTATGGGGAATGTGTTACAAGCAGGTTTAGGACAAAACCCAGCGAGACAAGCTTCTATCCAAGCAGGCTTACCTGTTGCTGTATCAGCACTTACTATTAACAAAGTATGTGGATCTGGTCTTAAAGCAATCCATCTTGCGACACAGGCAATCATTGCTGGGGATGCGGATGTTATCGTTGCCGGTGGTATGGAAAATATGAGCCAAGCTCCTTATTTATTGAAAAATGCAAGAGATGGCTTCCGCATGGGCGATCAAAAAGTAGTAGATAGCATGATTTCCGATGGTTTATGGTGTGCATTTAATGACTATCATATGGGAATTACAGCAGAAAATCTATGTGATCAATATAACATCTCAAGAGAAGAGCAAGATGCTTTTTCAGCGAGATCACAAGCACGCGCAGTAAACGCGATTGAAGAAGGAAAATTTGTAGATGAAATCGTGCCAGTGGAAATTCCACAGCGAAAAGGAGATCCAATCATTTTCGATACGGATGAATATCCGAAAAAAGGATCTACACAAGAAAAATTAAGTACGCTTCGCCCAGCATTTAAAAAGGACGGATCTGTAACTGCGGGGAACGCTTCTGGTATTAATGACGGGGCAGCTGCAGTTGTCGTAATGTCTAAAGCAAAAGCAGAAGAATTAGGATTAAAACCAATAGCTACGATCGTAGCAAATGCATCTGCAGGTGTGGATCCAAGTATAATGGGTATTGGACCAGTCGAAGCAGTGAAAAAAGTGTTAAATAAATCGCAAATCGCGCTTTCCGATATCGATTTAATCGAAGCAAATGAAGCATTTGCTGCCCAATCGATTGCAGTAGATAGAGAATTATCGTTTGATCATGATAAACTAAACGTAAATGGTGGAGCTATCGCACTTGGCCACCCAATCKGTGCAAGTGGTGCACGTATTTTTGTATCATTACTTCATGAAATGGAGAAACAAGATGCAAAAACAGGTCTTGCAACACTTTGTATCGGCGGCGGACAAGGAGTAGCGACAATCGTTAAACGTTAACATAAGAAGGTGAACCATTTGGCAAAGAAAAAACAAAAGCAACAAGTAAAGCCAGCAGCAAAAAAAGAAGAAGGCAATGGTCTTTTCGATCAGCTCTCTTCCGATGTATTGGATAAATTAAAAGAAACAAAGAAACAATTAGTAGCAGAAGAGCAAGCAAAAGAAGAAGAAAGACAAGCGCAACTAGCTTTTGAAAAAAAGCAAAAAGAAAAAAATAAAACGTTTGAAGAACTGCTAGATGAGTATGGATATGGTGGTTCGAAGTTTTAGGTGAATTTCAAACAGTTTAGGAATCCGTTTATTGGATTCCTAAACTGTTTTTTTGTGTATCCCTGTGACAGGGAGAATTCAGAACTGTATACGAATTGTTTGTGTCACAAGGACATTTTCAATTTCACTTCTGATGAATCAAAAGCCCAAGCAAATCATTTGAAAGTCAAAAAAGGTCAGTGTATAATAAAATCAAAGGTTAAAGATAGTCAAAGTCAAATGGTTATTTGAAGGAGGAAACAAGTATGAAATGTCAACATTGTAATAAAAACGATGCAACGATGAGTTTGAGAGTGCAAGTGAATCATCAAGGAATGCAAATGCACTTATGTCAATCTTGTTTTCAAGATATTCAATCGCAATTGACTGCAGGAAAAATGCCTTCATTTAATAATGATGCACAGTATTTTTCTCAAGCAAATGGCGGTCAACAAGCGCGAACACAAACAAAACAAACCGATGAACATAATGGTAATGGCTTATTAGACAAAATTGGTAAAAATCTATCAAATGATGCCAAAGAGGGTCGTATTGATCCAGTCATCGGACGTGATCAAGAAGTAAAACGAGTCATCGAAACATTAAATCGAAGAAATAAAAATAATCCAGTATTAATAGGAGAACCGGGTGTTGGTAAAACAGCCATTGCCGAGGGGCTTGCAGTGAAAATCCACGAAGGTGATGTACCAGTGAAATTGATGAATAAACAAGTGTACTTGTTAGATGTCGCATCACTCGTAACGAACACAGGCATTCGAGGACAGTTCGAAGAGCGTATGAAACAATTGATCGAAGAACTTGAGACTCGTAAAGATGTGATATTATTCGTCGATGAAATTCACTTACTCGTTGGGGCAGGAACAGCAGAAGGTTCACAAATGGATGCTGGGAACATTTTAAAACCTGCTTTAGCACGTGGTGGACTACAACTTATCGGTGCTACTACGCTAAAAGAATATCGTCAAATCGAAAAAGACGCTGCTCTTGAACGCCGGTTCCAACCGATTATCGTGAAAGAACCTTCTGCAGAAGATACGATTCTCATTCTAAACGGCATTAAAGATCGTTATGAAAACTTCCATGAAGTGCGCTATCCGGCTGAAGCGATTCAAGCTTTTGTTACGTTATCGCAGCGTTATATTCAAGATCGATTTTTACCCGACAAAGCAATCGACTTGATGGATGAAGTAGGGGCACGTTTAAATCTGACACATGCGTCAGCTGATTCGGAGTCAATCGGAACACGTCTTAACGAAGTTATTCAATTAAAAGAACAAGCGGCAGAAAAAGAAGACTACGAGAAAGCTGCAAATTTACGCTTTGAGGAAATCGGGTTGCGTAAACAATTGGAGCAAGCCAAACAAAATGGGGACACTCCGCAAGTAGAAGTGACAGTTGCAGATATCGAGTTGATCGTTGAAGAAAAAACTGGAATTCCTGTGACAAAGCTACAGGCTGCAGAACAAGCCAAAATGAAAGGAATCGCAGAAAATCTCGGTAAGAAAGTGATTGGCCAAGAAAATGCGGTCGCTAAAATTGCCAAAGCCATCCGTCGCAGTCGTGCAGGGCTTAAATCTAAAAATCGCCCTATTGGATCCTTCTTATTTGTTGGTCCAACAGGGGTCGGTAAAACGGAGATCACAAAAGTGTTAGCAGAGGAACTTTTTGGTTCACGTGATGCATTGATTCGTCTCGACATGAGCGAATATATGGAGAAACATTCGGTGTCTAAAATTATTGGTTCCCCTCCAGGCTATGTAGGGCATGAAGAAGCGGGGCAATTGACAGAACGTGTTCGCCGTAATCCATATTCCATTTTATTACTAGATGAAATTGAAAAGGCTCATCCAGATGTGCAAAATATGTTCCTGCAAATAATGGAAGATGGTCGTTTGACAGATTCGCATGGCCGAACAGTGAGCTTCAAAGATACGGTCATCATTATGACAAGTAACGCGGGGACAGGTGACAAAAAAGTAAGTGTAGGATTCAATCAAACCGTACATGAATCCGTCAATATGCTTGAAACGTTAGGTGCTTATTTCAAACCAGAATTTCTTAACCGTTTCGATGCCATTGTCTCATTTAATGAATTAACGGAAGAAAATTTACTACAAATCGTGGACTTGATGCTAGAAGATTTACAAGGTACGATTGCAGAAAATGATATGGACATCACAATTTCGTCAGAAGCAAAGCAAGCATTGGTTAAACTAGGTTACGACAAACGGTTCGGTGCTCGACCACTTCGCAGAGTGATTCAAGACAAGATTGAGGATCCTTTAACAGATCTTATTTTGGAAGAAGAACATATTGAAAAGGTTCATGTAGATGTTGTGGATGAAGAAATTGTGGTTCGTAAAATGTAATATAATGTCTAACGCCCCCTGAAAATTATTCAGGGGGTTTTTAGGTTTCGTCTCCATACAAGTGCAAAAGTTAATTGTTTGAATTATTCGAGAAAACCATAAAGTATTATGATAAACTAAATAAAAAGTTAGAAATAACTACCACTATTGGAAGGAGATTTTAAATGGTGTGGGGAAAGGCTATTCTATTTGTTGTTTCTGTATTTATGTTAATGTTTATTTTTAATAAAATTATGACAAAAGTACTGAAATTAGAGAAAAAGAATATATTTTCGAATAGATATGTGAATAATCTACACAAAAAAATTGGGGGGATACTATCTATAACGTTTCTTGTTATCACTATTGTTTTCAATATGTGGCAAATTGAACATCCCGAATTAGTAAATATTTCTTGGTATTTTTTAGGAGCTTTAATGATTTATTTTATTTTGGATGAATTAGTACGTTCTTTCATGGAGTGGAAATATGCAACTAATCGCAAGGATTATGTTTATACATTAAGTGAGATGTTATTTATGATCATTGTTATTTTTGCATTTGCGCAGACTTACTTTTTGGATTGATGAATTAGGATAGGGGATAGAGCAATGATTCAAGCAGTGTTATTTGATTTGGATGGGACTTTACTCGACCGGGATGCGTCTGTAAAGAAATTCATTGATAATCAATACGAACGATTAAGTGACAATTTAGGACATATACCTAAAGAGAAATATATGACTAGATTCATTGAGTTGGATTGCCATGGATATGTGTGGAAAGATAAGGTATATCAACAATTAGTAGAGGAATTCGGTATCATGGGTATAGATCGGGAGAATTTATTGGAAGATTATATAAGCGAATTTAAGAATCATTGTGTTCCTTTTCCAGATCTCCATAGTATGTTGGAGGAACTGAAAACGGATGGTCTTGTTTTAGGTATGATTACTAATGGATTCGGGCAATTTCAGATGGATAATATAAAGGCTTTAGGCATTGAAAGGTATTTTGATGCAATTTTAGTTTCTGAAACAGAAGGGATGAAAAAACCAAATCCTGCAATATTTGAAACGGCATTAAAGAGGTTGAATGTAACTGCTAGCGAAAGTGTCTTCGTTGGGGATCATCCGGAAAATGATGTGATAGCATCCCGACAAGTTGGCATGAATGGGATTTGGAAAAAAGATATTGAATGGGATGGATTTGAGACTGATTTCGTCTTGGAGGATTTAGGGGAGCTTCCGAAGCTTATCAAACGACTAAATATAATGTAGTTTTCTTCGAATCGCAAGCTCCAACGGTCAAATCGCAAGATCTAGTCCTAGAATCGCAAGATACGATGCCCAAATCGCAAGATAGGCTCTTCGAATCACAAGATACCATCTCCAAATCGCAAGATTCAACCTATAATCACAAAAAAACCGCTGAACTTCCACGTTCAGCGGTTTCGTCTAGTTAAGCCTGATGATCTGCATACACATCTTGCTTTGTAATCTCTCGTGCATTTAACAGAACATCCTCAGAAACCTCCGTATTGTAAGCGTCCACTGTTTCTAGGAGCTGTTCCGTGCTACTTGCCCCAATAATCATAGACCCCGTTGCATTTTGCTCTAATACATGATGCAGCGCGACCGCGGTAATCGGCGTATCCAGTGCTTGCAGTTGCTCAATTGTTGCCAACAGCTCTTTCTTCGCATAGCCCAAATACTCACCCGTTTTATTTGCCCGATTTAGCCCTTCAGCAGTTAATAACCCTTTTGCAAGCGTCCCTCGACTCAGTAAAGAAACATGATGTTCCTCTAATAGTCGCAACCATTCTTCTGGTCTTCGATCGAGTAAACTATATTGCATCATGACCGAAACCGCATTACTCTTCGTTAAAAAGCGATTGATTACATTCGGGCGAATAGAAGAGATGCCGTATTCCCGAATAAGCCCTTCTTTTTTCAGCGATTCAATCGTATCGATCACTTCATCGGCATCATCTTCCATTGTGCCACCGTGCAATTGGTACACATCGATATAATCTGTTTGAAGTCGCTTTAATGATTCGCGCACAGCTGTTGTGATCCATTTTTTTGAAGGATCCCAGACCCATCCATCTCCAGATTCATTCATACGATTGCCGACTTTGGTTGCTAAAATAATAGACTGGCGATTATTTTTCAACGCATTTCCTACGATTTTTTCATTTTCCCCGTTATTGTATAAATCCGCGGTATCGAAATAATTGATTCCATGATCGAGTGCAACTTCTATAATTTTCTCTGCATCTTGTTGACTCGTTGGGAGCGACATACAACCAAAACCAATTTCCGAAACGAATAAATCACTTTTCCCTAATTGTCTTTTCTTCAACTTGTCTCACGTCCTTTCCTCCATGGTACAATGAGGGTAAGACAGTTTCAAATGAAAGGAAATGAAAAAATGAAAAAATTCGAAGAAAAAACGATTCAAACAGAACAAAAATTCAAAGGTAGAATCATCACTTTACAAGTAGATGACGTAGAATTACCGAATGGAAAGACTGGGAAAAGAGAGATTGTGAAGCATCCCGGAGCAGTCGCTGTTATTGCAATCACAGAAGATAAAAAGATTATTTTAGTCGAACAATATCGAAAAGCTTTAGAACTTTCGATTATTGAAATACCAGCTGGAAAAATAGAACCGAACGAAGCACCAGAACTAACTGCTTTGAGGGAACTAGAGGAAGAAACAGGGTATACGACAAATAAGCTTCAATATATTCAATCGTTTGCCACATCTCCAGGATTCGCAGATGAAATTATCCATCTTTACCTAGCAGAAAATATCGTGAAAGTAGAAGAAAAAGCAGATTTGGATGAGGATGAATTTGTCGAATTGATGCATGTTTCGTTAGAGGAAATGGAATCGATGATTACTAAAAAACAAATATATGATGCCAAAACTGCATTTGCATATCTTTGGTTAAAAAACTATTTAAAATAGACATGTTAAAACCTAGTACAAGCATATGATGAGAATAGATAGGGAGGTGTTCCAACATGAACCAGTCTTATACTATTCTTATTTCACTATGCGTACTTGTTTTTAGCTTTATCGGTGGTTTATATCTCTTTGAAAAAAGTACACCAGAACAGCAGCAATGGATTATTAATCTCCTGGACGCACGTGTTCTATTACTAGAGCAGCCTACTTTTCTGGAAACTATTTTCCCGCATATTATGATTGCTGTTGTATTCTTTTTGTTTTATCAGCATCGTTATTTGCGCAAACTCATTTTGATCATTTGTGCTTTTCGTATTACGTTTTATGGGTTTGGCTCTAGTTATTTGCTTCAAACACAAGAATCCACATTTCCTTATGTCTTTTGGTGGTTTCCTTTTCAACTAATCTATTGTTTACTTCTTCTGGCACTTGCGAACCGGGTCAATTTGTTCTCGCTTTCCCTCTATGGAATTGTTATTATTATAGAGTTCTTCTTTATACCATTTGTATTATATAATAATTAATTCTTTTTAATAATTATTATTAATTGAATGTCTTGTAATGAGAATTCATTTCTTGGTATAATGAAAGAAGTTTAGGGGGGCGTCATATGGAAAGCCGTATTGATCGAATTAAAAAACAATTATCTGGTGCGGGCTATAAACTGACGCCGCAACGAGAATCGACTGTTCGTGTTTTGCTTGAAAACGAAGAAGACCATTTAAGTGCGGAAGATGTATTTTTATTAGTAAGAGAGAAATCACCAGATATTGGGCTTGCAACTGTTTATCGAACACTCGAATTATTAAACGAATTGAATGTCGTGGACAAGATTCAATTTGGAGATGGTGTATCCCGCTACGATTTAAGACAAGAAGGGGCGGCACATTTCCACCATCATCTAGTTTGTATTGAATGTGGTGCAGTAGATGAAATTCAAGAAGATTTACTAGAAGACGTGGAAGCTATCGTTGAAAATAAATGGAACTTTAAAATAAAAGACCATCGTTTAACATTTCACGGAGTATGTCATCGCTGCCAAGATAAATAACCAAAAAAAGGATAGCATATTGCTATCCTTTTTTTACATAGGAGGTCTTTTTTTTTGAAAAACGGATTAATGCATTTAGAAGATTATTTACATTTTTTACGAATTGAACGTCAGTTAGCAGCTAATACCTTAACATCTTATCAAAAAGATTTAGTCGATTACATAAAATCAGTATTAGAAAAACAGCAACTACATACGCTAGATGATGTCGAACGCCAACATATTCTTGTCCATCTTCGGAAATTAAAAGAAGAAGGTAAGTCTGCCCGAACAGTTGCAAGGCATATTTCATCGATCCGCTCCTTTCACCAGTTTTTACTACGTGAAAAAGTGACTAGTTCAGACCCGACAATCCATCTGGAGCTACCACAAATCGATCAAAAGTTACCCAATTTTTTATCGGTAGAGGAGCTAACGCATTTATTAAATAGTATTGATTTAGCAAAACCTCAAGGTGTCCGTGATCTAGCAATGTTTGAGATTATGTATGCAAGTGGTATGCGTATAAGTGAATGCTTGAATTTAGATTTAGAAGATTTACATTTAACGATGGGATTTGTCCGTGTGTTTGGTAAAGGCGGTAAAGAACGAATAATTCCACTTGGAGGTGCGGCCATCCGCGCTTGTAAGACATATTTAGAGGAAGCAAGACCGAAACTATTGAAACAAGCGGAACGAACAGATGCTATTTTTATCAGTCAGCGTGGTAAACGTTTAACAAGGCAAGGTATATGGAAGCTATTAAATAAGCATGTAGCGAATGCAGGTATTCAAAAAGACATTACACCGCATGTACTCAGACATTCGTTTGCAACCCATTTAATCGAAAATGGAGCGGATTTACGAGCAGTGCAAGAAATGCTGGGACATGCGGATATTTCTACTACCCAAATTTATACGCATGTAAGTAAAAAACGTTTGAAAGAGGTTTATAAAGAGTTTCATCCGAGGGCCTAAGAAACATTCCCTGTGTAAGAAACGATTCTGAAATATTTCTAACACAGGGAACAACCTAACGTAACTTACGTAAAAGAACAATATAAATCCAATCATAAATTAAAATAGCTACGGAAAGTATAGTAATCAAGGATGTTCTAAAATATAGAAAGAATGCAATAGCAGCTAATAAGCTCCCGAGCATTTTAAAAACTGCTATATATATGGATTGACCGCCCGAGTTACCTCTACTTAATAATAACGAGATAAACAGTCCAGACATCATTAAATTTTGTGAAAAAGCGGCATATTTCCCTTCAATATCATTAAATTCAAGTGTCATTGCGATAATAATTAGAAAGCTTACTCCTAATGTTATGAAAAAAAACGGGTAGAAGAGCTTTACTGAAATATATTTTTTGAATTCCTTTCTGCCAAAGAGTAGATATTGAATCAAAATAATAATGTCCAGTACGAACCAAGTACTTGTGATTATTTTTTGCCGATCATCAGTTGGATAAATAAATAAGAAAATGAATTCCCATGATATATTTGCACAAATTGCTACCATAGGCATTCCATGTTTCTTGTCTTGAAATCCACGTTTTATAATGAGTATATATGTAATTATCCAAAACAGACCGGTACCTAGTTGTAAAAGTAATAGTAAATCCTCTTGATTAGTCATTTACAACCTCCATTATCCACATTCCTGCCAATAAAAAAATTCTCTCCCCTTACACTATATGAGTAGAAAATCATTGTTTATGTCAATAGTAGTTTTTTTAAAGAGGGGCTAATCTTGTGTACAAGGTTCCCCTTCATTTATAAGGACCATGGATTCGATTCTGGTTATTTTTACGATGAGACGGTGCAGAAATATGAACGAAAAAAGTTTAGCTAAGATGCAAACAACAATCCCTCGGTAGGTAATCTGATCGAGATACTAATGTTTCAATTGTGTAGGTACCTAGACATGCTATAGAATTCCTAGCACCCAAAACGCAAGAATGTTATGATATTTCTAACAATTATTGTGAGAGGAGGTGAATCAATTGAAGAGGATAATGCTTCTATGTATAACATGCTTTAATTTACTTTTCGTTTTACCTATTGTGGTACATGGTGAAAATATAGATGCTTCTACTAATTCTTCTAAAAGCAAGGAAGATTGGAAGTCACGTAGCTTTTTGTTTAGTAATTTGAAGAAGGTCGACAATATGTTGAAAGATTCCACGAAGTCTACTGATGTAGATGTACAAGAAACAGTGGATTTAACAAAGCAAACTGTAATAGATTTGACCAAACCATTAGAAAGTAAACCTATCACTTCTAGTTTTGAGCCTACTGGGAATTTGTTGAATGATACTGTTGAAAATAGTGTACCAGCTATAGAAAAAACGATGGGAATAGTTACTGATACTGTGACTAAAACAACATCTGAAGTAACTGATGAGGTCAATCAAATAGTAAATTCGGTTGTTTACCAATTGCCAACCGTTCCAATCGTCACTCCTGTCTTAACCGAAGTGAGTAAAACAGTAAAGATTACAACGTCTTCAGTAGACGCCGTCATTGAAAAAACAGGGGAATTTATTAAGGAAAACGGGCAATCTACGATTGACAGTTCAAAAGATGTAGTTGTTGAAAATAGTGACCCTGATGATTCAGAGGATAAAATAATGAAACCTTCGCGTGAAATCATTCAGAAGGATGAAAAGGCCATGACGCAAGAAGGCAATTCCAATCCGAGTACAACCAAACATAGTAATGATATCGGTTTTGTAGAAAAACGGGAACTTGTTATTCCTTCACTACCTGCAATAGGAACAACTGAATTGGAAGAACATGATGATATTGGTATTGTTATGAATGACGAAGATAACATTGTATTAAATTCTTTTACAGAAGAAACTGCTTTAGATCAACATACGGTTGTTCAAGAGTTTTCACTAATTGAAAGAGAAAATGGAGCGATGGAGCAAGTTCAAAACTCTAATCCTGACACGATAAAAAAGAAAACGGCATACAACTCTAGTCATCCATTGGAAACTAGCTGGAAGTGGGGTAGTCTTCCGTCGACTTTCATCACGGTAGCTTCTCCATCTACGGCATCATCTGCTTTATCAATGGGAGGACAAAGTGATTTGTTTTCCGGAGCACTAGTTGATGTATTCACATTAATATCTTCAAGTACTAGGCAATGGATACATACTGATGAGAATGCGATGGTTCAATGGACGCATGCTCCACCGGGGAAGCCGCCAAAACAATCTCCATTTTAAAATGTGAAATGAACATTCTAAAATGGAGGAATAAACATGAAAAACAAAGTGGAAATTAAGAAACTAACGGTGCAGAAAAAAGCTGAATATAGTATGCAAAATCAGGAGCAATTTGATATTGTTGGTCAACTTGCGGCTGGCATTGCTCATGAAATAAGGAATCCACTAACAGTCATAAAAGGTTTTACACAGTTAGGCATATACGAGAAACAAACTAATCATTTAGATGTCGTTATGCAAGCAATTGATAGAGTAGAAGAAATTGTAAGTGATTTATTACTTTCGGCCAAATCGCCAATATGCAGCTTTGAAGAAGTAGATATGCGAACGATTCTAAAGGATTCAATCATGCAATTTTCTTCAGAATCTTTGCTTGGTAATATTGAATTCATCCAAGACATCCAATTATCTAATCCTATTATCATTGGCGATTCCAATAAATTGAATCGAGTTTATATGAATATATTTAAAAATGCAATCGAAGCGATGCAAAATGGTGGTAAAATCTTAATCGAAGCGCATCAGCTGAATGAAAATCAAATGACGATTCTAATAATTGATGAAGGAAATGGAATCCCAGCAAATCAACTTCATAATTTAGACGAACCTTTTTATAGCACCATGGATAATGGGGTGGAATTGGGAATAATGATTTGTCATCAAATTATTAATAATCACGGAGGAACTTTTAGTGTTCAAAGTGTAGAAAATAAAGGAACAGCGATTTCTATCCAATTACCAACTACATCTAAATGTTTGTCTAGGTAACTGGCAAGTTAGATTATACTCATTGGATTTTCTAGGGATTGATTAATAATGGACATCTATTAAACTAGTTATTTTTGTTGAGAACCACCCTTATACGTCAATTTGGGTGGTTTTTTTTATCTTCTAATTTGCTGCTTATTAAATTAATTGAAAAATGATAGTCCATTGCAAGGGATGTTTCTAACAGCTTTATAAACAGGTTACAAAGTGTAATGGTAAAAAATTGAAGGATGGGTTTTTCGGTGCCTTTCGGGTACGCTACAGAAAAAAAGAAAGTTAGTCTGTGAAGGAAGAATTTATAAATGAGGAGGAACTGGAAAAGCAAGTGGAGAACAAATGGAAAATACAAAAGTTTAGAGTTAATTTTTACTTATAGAAACGACTTTATTTTTACAGCCAGTCACCGGTGTTTTTTTCCCTGATTGGTTGTTTATTTCGTTTCAGATACAAAAATTGTTATAATAAAAACAAATTGATTCTATTGAATAAGTCAGAGGTCTGACCTGTACATTTTGAATATTTTTGGTAAACTAGAAGTAAACACGAGGAGGTAAATAAGATGAACAAATTTAAGCGCATACATGTAATTGTTATGGACTCAGTTGGAATTGGGGAAGCGCCTGACGCAGCTGCTTTTGGTGATGTCGGATCTCACACACTTGGACATATTGCAGAAAAAATGGGTGGCCTCCATATGCCTGAAATGCAAAAACTTGGTCTAGGTAATATCGATAAGATTCAAGGGATTGAACGAGTAGAAAATCCAACTGCCTATTTTGGGAAAATGCAAGAAGCCTCTGTTGGGAAAGACACGATGACAGGACATTGGGAAATCATGGGACTGAATATCGATAAGCCTTTTAAAGTGTATCCAAATGGATTCCCGGAAGAACTAATTACTGCTTTAGAAGAAAAAATCGGACGTAAAGTAATTGGCAATAAACCAGCAAGTGGTACGGCCATTTTAGATGAACTTGGCGAAGAACATATGAAAACAGGCGCAATTATTGTATATACATCTGCAGATCCTGTCTTACAAATAGCTGCGCACGAAGAAATTATTCCACTTGAAGAACTGTACCATATTTGTGAAGTGGCAAGAGAACTAACACTTTCTGAAGAATTTTTAGTTGGTCGCGTAATTGCACGTCCATTTATCGGGCAGCCAGGCAACTTTGCTCGTACGTCCAATCGTCATGATTATGCATTAAAACCATTTGGTCGTACTGCGATGAATGAATTACAAGATGCTGGGCTAGATGTTTTAGCAATCGGCAAAATTTATGACATTTTTAATGGAGAAGGAATTACCGCTACTGAACGTACGACGGACAATATGGACGGCATGGATAAATTTATCGCTACATTAGATAAAGACTTTACTGGTATTAGTTTTCTAAATTTAGTTGACTTTGATGCTTCATTTGGTCATCGCCGAGATCCAATCGGATACGGAAAAGCATTAGAAGAATTCGACGCTCGTTTAAAAGAGGTTTTACCAAAGTTAACAGAAGAAGATTTACTGATTATTACTGCGGACCATGGTAATGACCCGACAATGCCAGGAACGGACCATACGCGTGAGTTTGTGCCGTTAACGGTGTACTCGCCAATATTGAAAGAAATCAAAGAATTACCACTACGCACAACTTTTGCGGATATCGGTGCAACGATTACAGAAAACTTTGGGGTTGCTAAAACTGCATTCGGGGAAAGCTTCTTATCTTCATTAAAATAATTGTTAAGGGCGGGAAAAGACATGAACATGCTTGAATTGATTGACAAGAAAAAACGAAACCATTCACTTACAGAAGAAGAAATAAATTACATGATCGCGAAATATACAAAAGATGAAGTACCAGATTACCAAATGAGTTCCATGCTTATGGCAATTCTTATTAATGGGATGGATGAAAAGGAAACAGCTTGGTTAACAAAAGCGATGGTAGAATCCGGTGACGTTATTGACCTTTCTAGTATTGAAGGATTTAAAGTAGATAAGCATAGTACTGGCGGAATCGGCGACAAAGTTAGTTTACTCGTTGCTCCCATTTTAGCATCATTAGATATTCCGATTGCCAAAATGAGTGGAAGAGGGCTTGGAATTACTGGAGGTACAGTAGATAAACTAGAATCTATTGATGGGTTTCATGTGGAATTGGAAGCGGATGCATTTATTAAACAAGTGAACGAACATAAAATTGCCATTGTCGGTCAATCGGGTAACTTAACACCAGCCGATAAAAAACTGTACGCTTTACGAGATGTGACGGGAACAGTCGATAGTATTCCACTAATCGCTTCTTCCATTATGAGTAAGAAAATAGCCAGTGGTGCGGATGGTATCGTTTTAGACGTGAAATGTGGTAAAGGTGCATTTATGAAAGATTTAGACCATGCATCGGAGTTAGCGGAAACGATGATTCAAATCGGTGAAAGCTTAGGTAGAAAAGTTGCGGTTGTTATTACGGATATGAACCAACCATTAGGTCATAATATCGGGAATAAATTAGAAGTTGCAGAAGCCTATGATTTCCTGGATAACTATAAAGAGAGTGAACAAGGCTTGTTAGACGTAACGATTGCAATTTCGTCCAAAATGTATCAACTTGCAACGGATGTAAGTGATGAAGTTGCCAAGCAAAAGGTGTTGGAAACACTTTCCAATGGCGCGGCACTTGCGAAATTGAAAGAATTTATCACTGCTCAAGGTGGAGATGCTTCGGACGTTCATGCGAAATCGACTAAGCATGAAATTGAGGTTAAAGCTGCACAAGATGGTTATATTAGCCTGATTGACGCAGAATTGATCGGAAAGGCTTCTCTTTTAGTAGGGGCAGGTCGTTTGACAAAAGCGGATATGTTAGATTTTGACGCTGGAGTTAAATTGGTAGCACTTAATGGAGACTCGGTTAAAAAAGGGGATACGCTAGCAATTCTGTATTCCAATAAAGACGCGGTCGACGAGTCTGTTCAATTGATTGAAAAAGCTTATTCGATTTCGGATGCACAACCAGTGAAGAATAAGTCGATTTTGAAAATAATGTAATATTTATGGGGAGAGCAGCCAAACTTACAAATTTGGCTGATTTTTTGTGTGTAAAGGGTCATTATACTTGAATGGCGTAGTTTAATGCTCGAATGTGGTTGAATTGCTCGTCTGGGGTGGTTAAATGCTCGAATGTAGTTAAATTGCTCGTCTGACGTAGTTAATTGCTCACATTAACCAACCCTATGTCCCCTCCATATTTACGTAATCATATAGGCATCTTGAAAAGGTTTATAAAAACTTTTACGAGATGCCTATTTTTTGATTAAAAAATAGGAAATCATCCCATACTTAAAAACGAGCAGCCCTTTGTCGAAAATCGGCTAATAAGCTATCATTTCTTCTACTTTTGTCAAGCGCAAGGAATAACATCTGTTCATGTAGAATTGCGCTATTACGAGGAGGCGAATTGTATGATGCATGAAGTAGAAAGAGTTGGAGACGAAATTATTATTATTCGATTAAAAGGTGAGTTGGACCATCATAGTACAACTGATATCCGAAATGAAATAGTGCCACTGATTAAGAATGGGTCTATTAAAGTATTAGTTTGGAATTTAAAAGATTTGAATTTTATGGATAGTTCCGGCATAGGGCTTATTCTTGGAAGAATGCGTGAACTTGCGCCAATCGAAGGACAAACGATTATCGTAAATCCTTCACCGACGATGAAGAAAATTTTTCAGTTTGCAGGATTAAGTCCCTATATTTATAACGAATCAGAAATTGAAATTATGTCAAAGTTAGGGGGAATTGTTTATGGACAATGAGATCACACTATCTTTTATAGCAAAAAGTGAGAATGAAGCATTAGCGAGAATGGTAATGTCCAGTTTTATCGCGGCAATTGATCCGACAATCGAGGAATTATCCGAGTTTAAAACCGTGATATCCGAGGCGGTGACGAATGCTATTGTACATGGATATGAAGAAGACGGAGTAGGGAAAATAGAAATACATGCACAACGTATAGATAGAGAAATTGTCGTATCTATTGTGGACTACGGACATGGTATTCGAGATGTGAGTCAGGCGAGAGAGCCACTCTTTACGACGAAGCCAGAGCAAGAGCGGTCTGGGATGGGATTCACCATTATGGAAAGCTTTAGTGATGATGTGGAGATATACTCAATTCCTGATAGGGGGACAACTGTAACTATTACGAAGCGATTTGTACCAATTCAAGAATCTAGCAGGATCGTCTAATGATGAATAATAAGACGTCGGCTTTATTAACCCAGGAAAAAATGAGGGAACTCATTGCATTATCACAAGCTGGAGATAAACAGGCAAGACAGCAAATGATTGAAGGAAATACTCGGTTAGTTTGGTCGATTGTGCAGCGTTTTGCTTCACGAGGAGCGGATTTAGAGGATTTGTTTCAAATTGGCTGTATTGGCCTAATGAAATCAGTAGATAAATTTGATTTGTCGTATGAAGTAAAGTTTTCTACGTATGCAGTTCCGATGATAATCGGAGAAATTCAGCGGTTTTTAAGAGACGATGGAATGGTGAAGATTAGTCGCTCCATCCGGGAGTTAAATTTTAAAATTCGTCATGCGACGGATGATTTTMTGAAAAAACATGAACGTCAACCAACGATTCTTGAACTAGCTAGTATTTTAGAAGTGTCGAGAGAAGAAATTGTCATGGCGGCGGATGCATTAAGAGATCCAGCATCGTTACAAGAGCAATTGTACGAAAATGAAGGTGGTGATGCACTTACATTAATGGATCAGATGAAAGACGAACGTTCGGAGAAGTCATTTGACCATATTCCACTAAGAGAGCTGCTCGAAAAACTAGAAAAACGTGAACAAATGATTATTTATTTGAGATATTACCTAGACTGTACACAAAGCGATATTGCCGAGCGACTCGGTATTTCGCAAGTACAAGTGTCCAGACTCGAGAAAAAAATATTAAGCCAGCTTAAATTATGGCTAGTCCCAGCTGGTTTTGAAGAGCAATCAAAAGCTAAAGATAGGTGATTGAAACGAAACCTTTATTTTCAAGTATGTCCGAAGCAGAAGCGTATTTAAAAGAAAAATTCGGCGTGAATGAATCGTACGATTTTGGAACATTGCATACGCATTTATACGAATTTCCAGTGTTGCTTGTGTATATTAATGGATTAGTTGATGGTTTGGTCCTGACAGAGTTACTGACGAATGCGCAAGCAGAAATACAAGAAGAAATAATCGATGAAAATGATATTATGGAACATTATTTTCCATATTATTCGATTACACAGTATGATTCCAAAGAGAAATGGCTCGTCGCACTACTCAGTGGACAAGTAACATTTATCTTAAATAATGGTTCTGTTTATACAATCGATGTCCGGTCCTATCCAGGAAGAAGTCCAGAAGAACCGGACAATGAAAAAGTTGTCAGGGGTTCAAGAGATGGATTTACGGAAAATATCGTGCAAAATACCGCGCTTATTAGAAGAAGGATCCGCGACCCAGATTTAAAATTTGAACTTCACCAAGTATCGACTTTAGGTCAAACGGACATTGCTATTTCGTATATAAAAGGCATTGCAAGTGAAGATAACTTGAAGCAAATTCGAGATCGACTTAGCCAGATCAAGCATGATGGTTTCACGATGACGGATAAAGCATTAGAAGAGTGGTTGTTTAAACAAGGATTCCATCCACTTCCTTTTGTGCGTTTTACCGAAAGACCAGATATCGCAGCTGCTCATTTGCTCGAAGGACATATTGTAATTGTTGTCGATACGTCCCCATCTGCTATTATTGTCCCAACTACGATTTTTCACCATTTACAACATGCGGAGGAATATAGGCAGGCTCCTTTAATCGGAACATTTGTACGATGGATTCGTTTGGCAGGCGTGGTGTTAAGTTTATTTTTACTTCCTTTTTGGTATTTACTTTCAAAGCATCCGGAGTTTTTACCGAAATCACTAGATTTTTTTGGGCCGAAAGAAACGGGTGAAATTCCACTGTTTTTGCAAATAATTTTTGCGGATGTCGGTATTGAATTTTTGCGGCTTGCCGCCATTCATACTCCCACGCCTTTGTCGACAGCGATGGGGATTATTGCGGCATTAGTAATCGGTCAAATGGCTGTTGATGTCGGATTGTTTGTACCGGAGGTTATACTGTATACGGCGATAACGGCTATATTTACATTTGCTATACCGTCTTACGAACTAAGTATTTCGACGAAAATTTTTCGAACGTTTATCTTACTTTGTACAGCCCTTTTAGGAGCAAATGGTTTTTTTATCGCACTTGTCGTTTTGCTTTTTTACGTTGGGTCGCTAAGGCCTTTGAATGTACCGTATTTATGGCCTGTCCTTCCTTTTTTTCCAAAAGCATTAATGCGAATACTTATACGTTTTCCTATGCCGGTTGATGCAAAACGTCCGTTCATTACTAGATCATACGATCGCAAACGATCTTGAATCCCATTGCAATCACCTCTTTTTATGTGGTAAAGTGCTTATAGCAAAAGATGAAAAGAGGCGATTTATTTGGTGATGGTATCAACAGACACGGTAAATGAAAAAGGACATTTAGTATTAGGTGGAATTGATAGTTTAGAATTAGCCAAAACATACGGAACACCATTATTCGTATATGATTTGTCATTAATTAGAGAACGTGCACGTGCATTTATCCAAACGTTTAAAGAACAAAATGTGCCTGCGCAAGTTGCTTATGCGAGTAAAGCTTTTTCAAGTGTGGCAATGTATCAAGTGATGAAACAGGAAAATTTGTCGCTCGATGTCGTTTCTAGCGGAGAGTTATATACAGCGATTAAAGCTGGATTCCCAGTAGAACGAATACATTTTCACGGCAACAATAAATCTAAAGAAGAATTACTACTAGCAATCGAGCACAATATCGGCTGTATCGTTGTAGATAACTTCTATGAAATCGAACTTTTAAAAGAACTTACTGCTGCCAATAACCAAAAAGTAAATATACTTTTACGCGTTACACCAGGAGTAGAAGCACATACACATGACTATATTACAACTGGTCAACAAGATTCGAAATTTGGATTTGACCTGATGAATGGACAAACAGATCTTGCTTTTAAAGAAGTATTTGAAGATGATTACATTCAATTACTTGGTCTTCATTGTCATATTGGTTCTCAAATTTTTGAAACAATTGGATTTAAAGTGGCGGCAGAAAAATTAATAAAAAAAATGATTGAATGGCATCGTGATTACGACTTCGAGTGTACCGTATTAAATTTAGGTGGCGGCTTTGGTATTAAATATACGAAAGAAGATACGCCGCTGGAACCTTCTGTTTATGTCAAAGAAATGATCATGGTCGTAAAAAGTTTAATCGCTGAAACAACTTTTGCGATGCCTGAAATTTGGATTGAACCAGGTCGTTCACTTGTTGGAGATGCAGGAACTTCTTTATATACAATCGGATCTGAAAAAGAAGTGCCGGACGTTCGTAATTATTTGGCTGTAGACGGCGGAATGTCGGATAATATTCGTCCAGCATTATATGGTGCCTTGTATGATGCAGTCATTGCGAATAAAGTAGACGAAAAAGCGGATGTAACATATACGATTGCTGGAAAATGTTGTGAGTCTGGCGATAAATTGATTGAACATATTGAATTACCAAAAGCACAACCAGGAGATATTTTAGCCATGTTCTGTACTGGTGCTTATGGATACGCTATGGCAAGCAATTACAATCGTTTAGCAAGACCTGCTGTCGTATTTGTGGAAAATGGAAAACATCAATTAGCTGTTAGAAGAGAAACTTTAGAAGATATTGTTCATTTGGACCTTCCTCTAACGATGGAAAAGGAGTGAAGGTAAGTTGAAAAAAACAAATCGGCTATTATTTCTTATGCTATTAATAGTAGGGCTTATATGGGGAGCAATTTATTGGATCTTCATAGCGCCAAATGCTAATTTGTAATTTGAACAAATGTCGTGTACGATAATAAAGATCGTATTGAACTTATTTTTCGAGAGTCATCCTATTTGCGTAAAAGTGATGAAACTAAAAGAGGGTTTTAACTATGTTGCTACGGTATAAAAAAGCATTCGAAAAAATTTCTATGGGTCTTCTATCATTTATGCCTCATGAAAAAGATGTAAAAAAGTTATTAGAAACAATACAAGAGTATGAAACAAACCCAGATTGGCACTTGTTTTTGTGGAAAAAAGATGAAGATTTAGTAGGATTAGTTGGCGTTCGCATGAATAATACGGATGGAATTATTCAGCATCTTTCCGTCAATCCTTCCCACCGCGGAGAAGGTATAGGAAAAGAAATGCTTCAAAGCTTATCATCTATTTTACATACATCGTCTATCCAACCAGCCGAAGAGATTAAGTCTTTCTTCGAAAAATGCCAATTAGAAAAAGAAGAGGATTGACTTATTTCAAGTCAGCTCTTCTTTTTTTCTGTGTTTCTCTTTCCTTTAGTATTTCCGAGCGGTCTCTAAGCATATGCTTATGAGTAAGAAAGTGTAAATCGGTGCTTGAATCGCATTTTACAGCGCCTACTAGCAGTTGTAACTGTTCATTTATTAACTCAATCGTAAATTGCTGAAATGTATTTTTTTCTTTCATTAAGTTAATAGAACGGGTAGCATCTTGCATAAGTTTATCGTAGTTGATCGTTTCGTAATAGGAAGATGGCAAAGTGTCTTTTAAGCGTTGTATACTTCCATTCATTGTTTTAATCGCCCCTGTCATATTGCCCCGACGCCAATGATACATAGCTGTAGATAATAGGATGAGCGCTGTTAATGGGTGATTTTTACTCGATGGTGAAACTTCTTTCCAGTAGTCTTCTAGTAGTTCATGGCACTCGAAATAATCATGCGTATCATTGAATTCTTTTAGAAATTGGACAAAATTAGGATGGAATGTAGGATGCAATGCAATCACCTTTCCTCTATAATGATGTTAAAAACCGATAATTAGGTGGAGTATTATGTCTTATGAAGTAAAAACAGAAGCATTTGAAGGACCCCTTGATTTATTATTACATTTAATAAATCGTTTGGAAATAGATATATATGATATTAAAATGGCCGAAATCACCGCGCAATACATGGAGCATGTGCATGCCATGAGTGTTTTGGAGCTAAATGAAGCAAGCGAATATTTAGTAATGGCAGCAACACTACTATCGATCAAAAGTAAAATGCTGCTTCCAATCCATCAAGATGACGACATGGAAGACGATTTTGATCTTAATATAAATGACCCAAGGGACGAGTTAGTACTTAAGTTAATAGAATATAAAAAATACAAAGAAGCTGCCGGTAGTTTACAAGAAATGGAGGAATCTCGTAATCTATTTTATACAAGACCGCCAACGGATTTAAGCGAATTGCAAAATAACAAACAGCTTGCCTTATTTGACTTAGACGTGAATGTGTACGATATGCTTGGAGCATTTCAAAAAATGCTTCGTAGGAAACAGCTAAACGCACCACTGCACACGCGTATAAGTAAACAAGAAATATCGATAAAAGACCAAATGAAAAGTGTCATTACAACATTAAAACAAAACAAAGGCAGATTATCATTTTATGAGCTCTTTCCAACAAGAGATAAAACAACGATTGTCACTACATTTCTCTCTATACTAGAGCTCATGAAGCGCCAAATTGTGCAAGTAGAGCAAAACAACAATTTTGATGATTTATTTGTTCTTTTGCGAAAGGAAGATTTAGAACGTGAATTCGAAGATGAAATTGATGAGTAATATAGAAAGTCTATTGTTCGTTAGTGGGGAAGATGGCTTAACGAAAAAACAATTAGCTTTTCTAACAAATGAAACAGAAGAACATATTGCTGAAACACTCGAAACAATGATGGCAACCTATCAAAAGAGTGAAGATAGAGGAATCGAGATCAAGCAATTAGCTGGTACATTTCAATTAGTGACCAAGCAAATGAATGCTACGAGTATTCAAAAGTTAGTAGAAAATCCTACTTCACAATCTTTGTCGCAAGCGTCACTAGAAGTATTAGCGATCATTGCCTATAAACAACCTATTACGAGAGTAGAAATTGAAGAGATTCGTGGGGTGAAATCAGAACGCCCCATACATACATTGTCTCTTAAAGGATTGGTAAAAGAAGTGGGACGTGCGGATGGAACAGGAAGAGCAATATTGTATGGAACGACAACGGAGTTTCTTCAATACTTTGGATTACAAGATATTAGTGCTTTGCCTCCACTTCCAGAAGATGTTTCAGTGGACGAAATGGAAGACTCGGACTTGTTCCTAACAAAGTTTCAAGAAACATTTGAAGGATAGAAATAATTTAAAGAGGAGTATTTTCTATTTATAAAAAAATAACGATGTTCTTTCTACTTTTTCTATTTTGGCAAGCCAGTGATGTGGAAGCTTCCTCCTCCTATGCAGTAATTGACGTACAAACGGGGAGATTGTTAGAAGGCAGTAATGAGTACGAGGAATTACCAATAGCAAGTTTAACGAAAGTTTGGACTGCATTAACGGTTTTAGATAATGCTTCACTTGAAGATGAAATCACCATTTCTCAGGTGGCTGCCACGCAGGAAGGATCCTCTTTATATTTGAAGCCTGGAGAAGTATGGACCGTCAACTCTTTATTGCACGGGCTTATGTTACAATCTGGAAATGACGCCGCTTACGCTCTAGCAGAACATGTAGGGGGCTCTATAGATGGATTTACGCATTTGATGAATGAAAAATTTCGAGTTGCTGGATTAAATAATGCGCATTTTACAAATCCTTCCGGGCTTCATCATGATGACCATTTTGCCTCTGCATATGACATGGCAAATATGTTCCGTCTAGCGCTTCAAAACGAACAATTTAAAGAAATTGCCTCTGCAAAAAGCTATCAACCAAAAGAGCGAAATGTCCGTTGGAGTAATAAGCATCGATTATTACACGAAACAGAAATTGCAATCGCCGGAAAAACAGGTTACACGAAAAGGGCCGGAAGAACACTAGTTACTTATTTTAAAGAGGATGAAAAAGAAATTGTTGTCGTTACTTTGAATCACTCCAACGACTGGGCCTATCATACATCCCTTGCAGAACATGTATTTGCAAACTATGATACAGTGAAAGTAGTGAAAAAAGGAAAGTATCGAGTGTTCCAAAAAGAAGTCATCGAAGTGGAAAATGACCATTATCTTTTATTAAATAAAGAAGAACGAAAAAAACTAAATAACGTCCTTCTAATCCCACGAAAATCCACTTTGACAAATCCGTATTTATGGAATGTAACAATCGACGAT
This sequence comes from Psychrobacillus sp. 05T411, assembly GCF_056396485.1. Taxonomy (NCBI): domain Bacteria; kingdom Bacillati; phylum Bacillota; class Bacilli; order Caryophanales; family Bacillaceae; genus Psychrobacillus; species Psychrobacillus sp. 05T411. The sequence goes on from NZ_JBFTLO010000003.1 coordinate 288,752, forward strand.
CAAATCGCCTTACGATTTAATGTGAACAAAATAAAATAAACGGTATTATTAGTAAAGGGGTGTGACTTTGTCACACCCCTAAACACATTTTAGGGATAATGCGTCGTAGTAACCGCTAGCCTTCGCGCTTGCCGCACCTTGCATGAGCCAACTCGTGTTGCACACGAGTGGGTCTCATGACTGCGGCTCGTGCGGCCCGGCGCGCTACGGCAACAATATCCTTTCTAATTATTCGAAGAAGATTGTCCGATAAAAAAATGCGCACCGTTATAGACCATTTGCGCAATGTTTATGATAATGCGTCAAATCCCTGGTAGTCTCACTACAAGTAAACTTGTTATTTTGAGAATTGGTTGCTCTCACTGGTAATTTGGTTGCCCTTACGCTGATTTGATTGCTTTCGGAATGGAAATAGTTGCTTTCAATGACCCATTAGTTGCCCTAAGCCATTTACTGGATTTAATGCGGCTATGTGTAACACCCTTTTTTAAGATTATGCATCATACTAATGGGATCTTTGGGATTGTCGTGTTGAGCGATCTTTTTATCGCGCTCGGGATAGTTTTTGTCGTGTTCGAAGGCTAGATTGTCGCGTTCGCGGCGGATATTGTCTCGTTCAACCATTTATTGTTAATATCGTCTCTCCATAAGTTAGCTTTTTCATTGATTTTTGCGGAAAGGTGGCGACTCCTACGGGATGAGTGAGAAGATGAGCCATCGCAAGCGAACGCGTTAGCGTCGGCGATGGCTCATCTCTCACCCCGTGGAAAGCGTCCACCTTGAAGCGAAAATCGCAGCGGACACTTCATTCAACTCTCTAAGACGCCCTTTCTATATTATGAGCTACAAAGAAGACAGTTTTTATAAAAGACTGTCTTCTTTTATTTTCGCCAAAAGTGTGACATAATTCACTCATATGTATGGAAAGAATGGACGAGGTGAAAGAATTGGAAAGACTACAAAAAGTACTTGCGCATGCAGGCATAGCTTCTAGAAGAAAAGCAGAAGAATTAATCATCCAAGGAAAAGTGAAAGTGAACGGGAAAGTGGTAACAGAACTTGGAACAAAAGTTTCGAATTCGGATACAGTGGAAGTAGAAGGAGTCAAACTAGAAAAAGAACAAAAAGTATACTACTTACTTTATAAACCAAGAGGTGTCATCTCAGCGGTTACAGATGACAAAGGAAGAAAAACGGTAACCGATTTATTACCAAACGTAAAAGAACGACTATATCCGGTCGGAAGACTAGACTATGAAACATCCGGATTACTACTACTAACAAATGATGGGGACTTTTCTTATGCATTAACGCATCCAAAATTTAAAGTAGATAAAACATATGTAGCAAGAGTAAAAGGAATTCCGTTAAAAGAGCAATTAAGACCATTAGAACGTGGAATTATGCTAGAAGATGGTAAAACGGCTCCTGCAAGAGTAAAGTTATTATCTAGCGAGCGCAAAACAAATAAAGCAATCGTAGAAATAACGATTCATGAAGGTAAAAATAGACAAGTACGCCGCATGTTCGACGCGGTTGGTTTCCCTGTCCAAAAACTAAAGCGTGAACGATTCGGGTTCTTAACATTACATGGCCTAAATGCTGGTGAATGGAGAGAGCTAACAACGCATGAAATTAAACAATTGCGCGTTTTGGCGGAAACCGGAAAAATAGGAAACTAATACTGGAATGTTCACAAACCCTTCAAATGTCGTGCCTTTTTAAAATGTATATTTTGGTATAATATATGTCGACGATGCTTAGAAATGGAGGAGCAATGATGGCGCAATCTAAAAAGCAAAGATATTATATTCGAACTGCTATTTTAGCAGTACTGACGGTAGCCATCGTCTTTACAATATATTCAAACGTAACGAAAGAAAAAAACGCTGTCCTTCGAGTAGGGGACAAAGCACCTGATTTTGCTTTAGTGGATTTGGATGGGAACCAACATCGACTTTCAGATTACAAAGGTGAAGGCGTTTTCTTAAATTTTTGGGGTACTTGGTGTAAGCCATGTGCAACGGAAATGCCTGCAATGGACAACCAATACCATGTCTATAAAGACCAAGGCGTTCAAACGTTAGCGATTAATATCGGCGAATCCGATTTAAAAGTGAATAGTTTCAAAAATAGTTATGGTTTATCGTTCCCGATTGCCATTGACCAAAACAAAAGTGTAATGGAGTCTTATAATATTGAGCCCTTACCTACTACTTTTTTAATCAATCCAGACGGACGAATTGAAAAAATTATAAAGGGTCAAATGACAGAGCAAGATATTGCAGATTTTATGGAGCAAATTAAACCATCCTAAAGGAGTTTTCTAGATGGACAAGATAGTTTGTACATGTGGTAATGTGAACCCAGCTGGGACATTGTTATGTGAAAGCTGTGGACGACCATTAAACAAAGAAACAGCAGAAAAAAAACTTGTAGATATGCGGTATGAAGGTTCAGCAAGACGTTCCCAGACATATAACAAAAGCCTTATCGATAAGATTTGGAACTTTTTCTCCAGTGTAAAAGTAGGAGTATGGTTAATTGTTATAATTCTTGTTGCTGCGTCTATCGGAACTATATTGCCGCAGGTTTTTTACGTGCCAGCGACAACCGAAGAAGATATTGCCGCTTATTACGAACGAATTTATGGCACATTTGGAACATTATATTATAAATTAGGATTATCGGACTTATACAGTTCTTGGTGGTTCCAAGGACTTATTGGGATGCTTGGAATTTCTTTAATAATCGCAAGTCTTGATAGGGTCATACCACTTTATAAATCCTTGAAGAAGCAAAAAACGAAAAGACATTTTAGCTTTTTGAAACGTCAACGATTATATGGAATTGGAAACACGGAAAATGGAGAAGAATCCATTAGAAAAGCGGAAGAGAAGTTAAAAACAATGCGTTACAACGTAAAGCGCGACGGCAATGCGTTGCTAGCTGAAAGAGGTCGCTTTTCTCGTTGGGGTCCTTATATTAATCATTTAGGACTTATTTTGTTTCTATTTGGTGTTATGCTTCGAGCGTTGCCGGGCTTTTATGTGGATGAAACGATGTGGCTTCGCGAAGGCGAAACATTGTACATACCAAAAACAGATGGGTATTTCCTAGAAAGTAAAGAATTCATCTATGAAACCTATTCAAAAGAAGAATCTGAAGAAGTTTTTGGAGCAGCGATCGATCGGGTTGGGACAATTGCTAAAAACTATCAAACGAACGTAGCCTTATATAAAGGACCAGAAGGCGCAGTAGCAGGTCATTTGGATGATTTAGCGTTTGAAAAAGAAGAGGCCATTCAAGTAAACAAACCGCTGAAATTTGATCAATTTTCTGTTTTCCAAATGGATTTTCGTTTAGATGAATTAGCTTCGATGACATTCCAATTGCAAGACAAGGAAACAGCAGAAAGCTTTGGTGAATTTACGATTAACTTAGCTGATCCTGAACCTGTTTATGAATTATCGAATGGGTCTAAAGTGGAAATTTTAGATTACTACGCAGATTTCACTGGATTTGAAGATGGAGTGCCGCAGTCACAATCACCACTTCCCAACAATCCAGCATTTTTAGTGAAAATGTATACACCAGAGTTTCCAAAAGGCGAAACAAGCTTTGTGATGATAAAAGAAACGCTGGAACCGCTTGGTGAAAACCAACATAAACTTGCATTCCAAAGTGTAGAAACTAGAGATGTATCAGGTTTAACGATTCGAAAAGACTTAACACTTCCTATTCTTATGCTTGGCGGTCTTATCTTCATGATTGGGGTAGCACAAGGATCGTATTGGAACCATCGACGTATTTGGATCCAGCAATTAGAAGAGGGGCAAGTCGTAATTGCAGCACATACGAATAAAAACTGGCTCAGCATTATGAAAGATATGGATGCAGTTTCCGAAGTTGCAAATCTTCCAAAATATGAAGATCAACAAGATGAAGATTCAAAAGCGGATAAAGAGGAAGGGGTTTAGTCATGGTAGAAGTAAGTAGTACTTTATTATTTATAGCATTCGTTGCCTATTTAGTAGCAACCTTTTTATTTGGAGGTGCTGTAAAGGGTTCGGGATCTAAAGCTTCAAAGTCTTTTGAGCGATGGGGTAAATTAGCCATAACGGTAACAATCATTGGATTCCTATCTAATATTGGATATTTTATAACGAGATGGATTGCGGCAGGACATGCGCCTGTTAGTAACTTGTTTGAGTTTACAACTGCTTTTGGGATGTTGGTCGTTGGTGCATTTATTTTAATTTACTTTATTTATAGAATTCCAGCACTTGGACTTTTTGCTTTACCAATTGCGATCATCATCATTGGTTATGCAAGTATGTTCCCGAGAGATATTACCCCATTAATACCAGCGCTAAAAAGCTACTGGTTAACGGTTCATGTTATAACAGCGGCACTTGGAGAAGCCATATTGGCAATTAGTGCAGTGGCTGGTTTAATCTACTTGGTCAAAAATATTGATATGACGAAAAAGTCAAAATCACGTTTTTGGATCGAAGCTGTTATGTATGTAGCGGTGTTAGTTTTAGGTTTTATTGCAGCTACAACAACTTTCACATTAGCGGATTATAAGGCTGAATTTAACTATGTGAATAAAGAAGAAAAAGTATTAATGATGGAATATAATATGCCACCTATTTTCGGGATGAATGAGTCCGAAGCGATTACTGAAAATGCAATGCAACCATTAGTGGAAATGCCACCGCTTGTCAATGCGAAAAAACTAACAGTTGTTACATGGTCAGTTATTTTCGGAACGGTTTTATATATTTTGCTTCGTTTGATCTTCAGAAAACGATTAGCAACAGTATTACAACCATTTACGAAAAAAGCGAATTCTCAATTCATGGATGAGATTGGTTATCGTTCTGTACTTATTGGTTTCCCTGTATTTACATTAGGGGCACTTATTTTTGCAATGATTTGGGCACATGAAGCATGGTCTAGATTTTGGGGCTGGGATCCTAAAGAAGTTTGGGCACTTATTACTTGGTTATTCTATGCAGCATTTCTACACCTTCGCTTATCAAAAGGTTGGGAAGGGAAGAAATCCGCATGGTTGGCATTAATCGGGTTTATCATCATTATGTTCAATCTAATTGCGGTAAACTTAATTATTGCTGGATTACACTCGTATGCATAATTGGCTCTAAAGCTAGACAATTAGAAAAGCTCTTATCTCCCATAAAAGAGGTAAGAGCTTTTCTTTCAATTTAGCGAGACTAATTGTACAATATAGATTAGAAGTTGATAGAAGGGTCTGATATTATGTCTGAAATGATAAAACTATTAGTAGTGGACGATGAAGAACGAATCCGTCGTTTATTGAAAATGTATTTAGAAAGAGAAGGATACGAAGTAGAGGAAGCAGAAAATGGAGAAGTGGCTCTACAACTAGCATTAGAAAATGAATACCATTGTATTCTATTAGATATTATGATGCCTGAAAAAGACGGGATAGAAACGATGACCGAGTTACGGGTTCATAAGGAAACACCTATTATTTTGCTAACAGCTAAAGGGGAAGAAGCTAATCGTGTAGAAGGCTTTGAACTTGGAGCGGACGATTATATCGTGAAACCTTTTAGTCCAAGAGAAGTTGTACTTCGTGTGAAGGCACTTTTAAAACGTTCTGTTGCGCTTTCACCGGTACAAGGAATGTCTGCATCCAAAGATATCGTGGTGTTCCCACATTTAACGATCGATCATGATGCGCATCGTGTGACAGCTGATGGAGTGGAAGTGAGTTTGACACCAAAAGAATATGAATTGCTCTATTTCTTAGCAAAAGCACCGGATAAAGTATTTGATCGGGAGCAATTATTAAAAGAAGTATGGCATTATGATTTCTTTGGTGATTTAAGAACGGTAGATACACATGTGAAACGTTTACGTGAAAAGTTAAATAGAGTATCGGAAAAGTCTGCGAAAATGATTGTGACTGTTTGGGGCGTAGGCTACAAGTTTGAGGTCATCAATGAATAGAATTTGGAATAGTGTTGTCGGGAAGCTATGGGGGACCATATTGCTTCTCGTCTTATTTGTGTTGTTCATCATTACGGTTTTAATGCTAGAGTTCTTGGAAAATTTCCACACGGAACAAGCTGAAGAGTCACTAAGACAAGAAGCTGCAACGATTGGGAAAATAGTAGAGCAGTACGATCAAATAGAGGACTCTATGCAAATTATCCAGAATATTTTGGGGGCAGAAACAAGCGCGTTAATCGTGCGAAATGCGGAGTCTGTCTTTTTATCTGTTCATGAAGGATTGAACAAAGACGTTTTTCAAGAAAAATTATTGAAAGATAAAGAGTTATCCAATATATACACGACCAATAGCACGATTATTAAAAAGATGCTTATGCCTTCGATGACCGAAGAAGATCGGATGGAAAATTATATTATCCTCGCTTCACCATTAGAATCTGATAAAGAAATACACGGCGCGGTGTTCATTTATCAAAGTTTAGAAGTAGTCAATAAGACGTCGAACCATACGACCCGCATCGTCTTTTTATCTGGTTTTATCGCATTATTACTGACAACTATGTTCTCATTCTTTTTATCTTCGCGTATTACGTCGCCACTTAGAACAATGCGAGAAGCTGCTTTAGAACTAGCAAAAGGGAATTTTGAGACAAAAGTTCCCTACGTCCAAAAAGACGAAATTGGTGAGCTTAGTGTTGCCTTTAACCGTATGGGGAGTCAGCTAAAGGACCATGTGGAAGTAATTAGTCAAGAAAAAGAACAACTTTCTAATATATTGACATCTATGACAGATGCGGTTATTACATTCAATAAAGATTTTAAAGTGCTTGTAAGTAATCCACAAGCCGATCAATTAATCGTGCATTGGCATGAGCAAAATGATATTGCTGGTAATTCGAATCTACCTGTAGAATTGTACCATTTACTTGATCACGTATTTCATCATGAAGAGGAAATTGATGAAGAAATGGAAATACAAGGTTCCTATTTTTCTGTCTCTGTTAGTCTCCTTTATAGTAAAGAATCGGTACGTGGAGTTGTTGTAGTGCTACGTGATATGACGGAACAACATCGTTTAGATAAGATGCGCTCGGACTTCATCGCCAATGTCTCGCATGAACTTAGAACACCTATTTCGATGCTGCAAGGATACAGTGAGGCAATCATCGATGAGGTTGTGACAACCGAAGAAGACAAAAATGAAATGATCCGAATTATTTATGATGAATCGAAACGAATGAGTAGATTAGTAACGGAATTATTAGACTTAGCTCGATTAGAGTCAGGATATTTAAGTATTTATAAAGAAGAGGTATCTGTTATCCCGACACTTGAGCGAATTACGCAAAAGTTTGATCAAAGCGCCAAAGAAAAAAATATTGGTTTGTCTTTTGAGCACACATTATCGCAAAACGTTCAATTACAACTCGACGAGGATCGTATGGAACAAGTACTTACGAACTTAATCGACAATGCACTACGACATACTCCTAAAGAAGGGTCTGTGACTGTGAGGCTGACGCGAACAGCTAGGCAGCTCATAATCGAAGTGAAAGATACCGGATACGGGATTCCCGCAGAAGATTTACCCTATGTGTTTGAACGTTTTTATAAGGCGGATAAAGCAAGAACAAGAGGGAAAAGTGGAACGGGTCTTGGGCTTGCAATTGCCAAAAATATTGTCGAGCGTCATGATGGAAATCTGTCCGTCGAAAGCGAAGTTGGCATTGGCACGACGTTCATTATAAAGCTACCTTTAAAGTGAAACAAAACAGTACATGAAACGACTAATTATAAGAACGGGGGGAGCTTATGAATGACTCCGTTTTCCACCGCTTGTATGATAGCTATCATCAAGACGTTTTTCAGTTTCTTATTTATTTAGTAAAGAATAGGCAAACTGCGGAAGACTTGGTCCAAGAAGTATATGTACGGGTATTAAGGGCTTACAGTAAATTCGAAGGAAAAAGTTCGGAAAAAACATGGTTATTTTCAATCGCCAAAAATGTGGCGATTGATCATTTTAGAAAACAAGCAGTCCGAAAAAAACGATTGTTTGAATCATTTGATTGGGAGACAATGCAGCTTGTATCAAACGACATGCTCCCAGAAGATGCTGTACAGCTAAACGATGAAATGAAAACATTACTAATAGCTCTGGATGATTGCACGGGTGATCAAAAAATGGTCATTATTATGCGTTATTTTCAAGAGCTTTCGATCGCAGAAACAGCACAAGTATTAAGTTGGACAGAAGGGAAAGTGAAGACAACGCAACATCGTGCGATAAAAGCACTTCGCGAACGATTATCTGCGAAAGAAGAGGAGGGTATCGTTCATCATGAGTGACCGAAGAATAGATGAAGAAACAGTTGATGAGCTTTTAAAAAATATGCCCAAATTTACAGATCATCGTTCCAAAGAAGAAGTGTATAATCGGGTAAAAACAGAAATAAATGCTCAAGTCAAAGAAGAAAAAAGAAAAATAAGGGCGGTATCATTTTCTAAATGGATGCCTTTTATCGTTTCTGTTGCCGCTATTGTACTCCTAACATTCCTTGTTTCTTCCTATACGAATCAAKAACAATCGACGATGTCTAAGGATAGTGCTTACGATAACGCTGAACCAAAAGAAAATATGCGTTCCATGGATGCAAATGAAGCAACAGAAGAAAGCGCAACCTCAATAGAAGAAGAAACAACAGCTGATCCGGCAAATGAAATGACGACGATGTCGGCGGAGTTAGATGCTCCGATAGAGTTAATCTCACTCCATCAAACGACTTCAGTTTACGAGAATAGTTTGAATGGAGGAACCGTTTTTCATTTTTCCTTAGTCGAAAATGCATTAACTGTTCCTATTACAATTATTATTCCAAAGGAACGAATCGAAGCTGATTTCCCGGGGATGACCCCGACAAGTTTGCAATTATATGAACGATATGCGGGTAGAATTGATGAGGAAGCGTTAGGTTTCACGGAATATCATCCGTATAAGGGGCATTTCGAAGTGGAAGGAAAACAGTTGAAACATTTTTTACCTAACGACCATGGATATGATAGAGCTTCAGGAACATCGACAACTTATGGTCAATCTATAAATGAAATATTTACGGATTTTGATACAATATTAAAAGTAAATGAAGACGGCTCACCATTAGAATGGGATCAAGCCGGAGAGTTATCGAAGCCTAGCAAATTACCAGGCTCATTAGGTCACTATAATTATTACATTTATCACGCGACTAACGGGGAAGATTATTTGACTCCTAGTTTTGGTACTTCCTATGACACTCTTTCGGACGCATTACTAGCGATGAAAGATGTGGGGAATGATTTTTATACTTCGGTGATTCCTTCCAATGTTTCATACAAATATGCTGAGCAAGATGGCGTAGGAGTCATACGATTTGATGAAACACTTGATTTAGAAGGGATAGATCCTTTGGCGGCAACAAGGTTACTTGAAGCATTTTCGTTAACGGCCGCGAGTTTCGGAGAAGAAGTGAAAATTGAAAATGTAGTGCAAGAACAATTTGGAGAATTCGATTTAACGAAGCCTCTTCCGATTCCGATGGGACCCAATGGGTTTATAATGAGTGATAAATAATTTGTGTTTTGAAATGCGCGGAATTAGTGACTTGGTCACTAGTTCTGCGCGTTTTTTCTTTTTAGATGGATGTTTGTTGTTGGGAAGGCGGAGGTTGCATGCTCCTTTATTTTAACTTAGGAAACTATAAAAATATTAGACATTCGGATAATTTTTTTCAAGTAACCTAGGGTATGACATTCTTTACATAGTACATGAGATAGGGAAAGTGCGTCGTATAGAGCACTATAAAGAGTCGCTATGATTTTCGCCGCTTGCGCGTACGTTGTTAAGCTCATTCACCTGGCAGGAGTCACCGCCTTCAGTGAAAATCAAAGGAAAATGGTTTGCTTACTCCATTTCAACTTACTAAAATAAAATTTTATATAGTTTGCGGAATTTTATTGACCAATAAATGGCTTAGGGCAACCAATCAATCATCGAAAGCAACCAATTCTACTCGAAAAGCAACCAAATCAACACGGGAGCAACCAAATTACCAGTGAAAGCAACCAATTATCAAAATAATAAGTTTACTTGGAATGAGATGATAATGATTAGGGCGCATTATAGAGATACTGCGACGTAAAGTGTCTTATAAAGTGGCCACTATGATTTTCGCTGCTGTCGGACGCTTTCCGCCGGGTGAGCGATGAGCCATCCCCGCCGCTTTGGCGTACGTTGGGATGTCTCATTTGCCCACTCATCCGGCAGGAGTCGCCGCCAACAGCGAAAATCAACAGAAAATGCT